>CAVJKI010000051.1:0-10225 GCA_963649995.1 Sodaliphilus sp. | reverse complement strand
AATCCGAACCCGCTGACGCAATTTTTCTATTTTTTCGTACCCCAACTATTGACAAAGAGCCTTAATTATCAAAACAAGTACAAATAAAAACTATTCGCAGAGCCTGAAAACGGCTCTGCGAAGGCATTTTTTTGCTTACTGCGTCAATCGCCCCTCAACGTACCTTTGTACGCTTATCGGGGCGATTTCCTTGTCTGCGTGTGTTTCTCGACGTCTGCATCATTCTATATATCAGCTTCTTTTTTCGTCCATCATAGTAGCTATATGTGCAGCCATCATCTTTGTTGTTTCGGAGCTTAGTCTGTCCTGGTTTTTAGTATTTCCCGTAAGATGGATTATCTCCCTGCGCTCTTTTTCCTTTTTCGGTTCGGGAAGCGCATTGAAGAAATCAGCCGAGGAAATCTCCTCGTATTTGTCATAATTATCGACATACGAGCGTGCCGTTCCGATGAGCTTTGAATAGCCCGCATCGCCCGAATTTTTAACCTCCGTGAAGAACTGCTTTATTCGCTCGTCACGCACCTTTGCAAGGCAGGACGCAACATAAGTATAAGTAGCCGAAAGCTCAGGATTGCGCATGACATTCAGCGCAAATTCAATGAAATCGTCCTTGCTGTGATAACGCAGATAATTGCACGCCGCCGTTACGCTGTTATAATAGTTTTCGGAAATTATCACCTTGCCTTCAAGCTCTGTCTGTCCTGTGAGCAATGCGTCAAGCATGGGCTTTGTAAGCTCGTCTACACCCTGCACACACGCTACCATATCCGCATCGGGATAACGCTCGGAGAAAATATCAAGCTGTTTGGGTAATCTTTTCTGGCTTGACTTCGGAACTACACCGAGCTTCTGCTTTATTGTGTCGTAGGTATCGGGAGTAACGTATTTTCTTGCGGTAAGCCCTATTCTGAGCTGTTCTTTCGTAAGGGATTCAAACGGCACACGGAAAGACGCAGACGAAAATCCGATAGCCTTTTTGTCGCCGTTTTCATCGGTTATTTTCCATATATCTCTCAGCGGCTGTATCTGCACCGTGTAGAACGGCTTGCCTTCTATGGCAGCCGCACAGGCGGCATAATGACCCTTGAGCAGTAAAGAGTAAAGTCCTGAAAAATGCAGTGATATACCGAACAGATCGCCGTTTCTGAGACCCTCTGTGCTTGCCTTTTTTATAAGCGAGGAGTCGTATGAAGACGGCTTTTCGGTCGGAATAATAAAGGGGGCGCTGTAAGCCTTATCGCCGAGTACCTTTATATTTCTGCTGCTGTTTCTGAGCTGTTTTGACACACCGTAGCCCGACCAGAAGAACATACTCTCGCCTGCGGTAGGATATGTTTCAACATACGTCACGACATACAAGCCGTCTGACAATAATCTCATAAGCGGTTCGAGCGCAAATTCGGGAGAGCCGCCGGAGGCAAGCTTTTCATACGCACCGTCTATGCTGTCCGCAATTATCGAGCCGCCGGACGCACTGCCGTATTCGCTTATTACCTTGTCTGAATCGTCATCGTTCATGCCACCGCTTATAACCGTAACCGGCTCGTCGTGAGAATACAGACAGTACTTATCATATTCGGAATTAATACGGCAGATTCCTATTTTGGAAAGTCCGTTCTTTACCGAGAAAACAAGCACTTCGCTTTCATCTATATTGATTCGTTCGCAAACGACCTCAGGCATTCTTTCACTCATTATCCCCTGCTCCTTTCCGCTTATTTATCCTGCGTTCCGAGCGCAAGGTACTGTTCTATCTTATCTAGTGCATTGCCGCTGAAAAGCGATTTGGGTATCCATACAAGCGGCGCTTTTCTTCTTGTTACAATGAACATTGACGATGTCTCTATATAACTGTCGTTCATACCGAAGCGTATTATTTCATGCGGACTGTAAACGCTCTCCTCCGCCGCAGAAACGCCTGTCGGGCATACTGCAAAGGTTATCGTTTCATCATTATCCGCACAGCTTTTTATCAGCCCTGCATACTTTATCTTGGCTATCATTACCATTACAAGATAGGTAAGAACAACCGCACCCACAGCACAGAAGAACGCTCCGATCGAGAGATACCACCATGTATCCTCCGCAAATCCGATGAACATCTGAAAAAGCACGGCGGAAACTACGCCCGCAAGTATACCTACACACCATAAAAGCCTGCCCATCTTTCCCAGTACGAGAGATAACATGGACGAACGTATATCCTTAGGATTATACTCACCCTTTGCAAATACCGCAGAATCGGGTATATCATAATTTGAATAGAATCGCTTGTCGGGGAGTATTTCTACAGCGACATCGCAATCTGTACCTTTATCAGATATTTCGGAAAGAATAAGCGTTTTTGCGGCAGTGAACTGAGAACGACCCGAAAAGGCTCTGTCGGGTATGTGGTATGTCTGCTTCCCTGCCGTTATACCGATATTGTTTCTGTCTATCTTAACCGATGTAACATCGCTCCAGTCGTAAACATCGGGGTGAGCGTCACCCGGATATACGACCGAGAATGTGTCGGATATAATATAAGTCGTTCCGTTACTGTCAGTCATAGTCTGACCGCACAGATGTTCAAACGCCATTTCGCAACCTCTTTTCCGCCTGAATGAAGCAAAACTCTTACAGACACAATTACTCTGTTTATTTATCGGCAGAAAAATACTTAATCTTAAGCTTTACAGCAATTTTTTACATTGATTCACGGGCATACCGATATTATTCCGTGCTGATTTTCGGAATAATAACGTTTGATCATTTCCTTGCGGCTGCGCAGTATTAAGGTAAATATGCGCGCGTAAGTGCGATAAAGCCGTTAACTGCCGACCGCACTGCTACGCCTTGGTGAAAATATACTGAAAACCGCCGTTGTGCCGACTATTTATATGCAAACCTATCTTGACTTTTATTTATAAAGCGGTTATAATTATTGATAAGCACGAAAATTTGACGTGCGGCTTTGCTATGTGAAAAAAATGGCATTTTAATTATAAGAAAAAGGGGTAGGTCGATAAATGGCGTCAGAAAAAATGACGGTTGCAAGAGCTATGGTAAAGGCTCTCGAAGCGGAAGGTATAACAACAGTATTCGGTTATCCGGGTGCGGCTATCTGTCCGTTTTATGACGAGCTTATAGGCTCAGGTATACGCCATGTGCTTGTACGCCATGAAGTCAACGGCGGACACGCCGCAAGCGGTTATGCCCGTATGACAAGAAAACCTGCGGTTGCAATAGCGACATCAGGTCCGGGCGCTACCAATCTTATAACTGCGATAGCCACCGCTCACATGGACAGCATACCTATGGTGCTTATCACAGGTCAGGTAAGCTGTGAGCAGATAGGACGTGACGTTTTCCAGGAGGCTGATATTACGGGTGCTGCCGAGCCTTTCGTAAAGCACAGCTACCTTGTAAAAGATCCTGAGGAAATGCCCGTTATCTTCAAAAACGCATTTTACATTGCAGGCTCCGGCAGACCCGGTCCTGTTCTTATAGATATGCCTTTCGATGTACAAAAGGCAGAGATAGATTTTGAATATCCCGAAACGGTTGATATACGTTCATACAAGCCAAGCGTACAGGGTAACAAGCTCCAGATAAAGCGTGCGATCGCCGCTATCGAAAAGAGCAAAAAGCCCCTTATATGCGCAGGCGGCGGTATCTTCACGGCAGGAGCGGAAAATCTGCTCAGACAGTTTATGCAGATAACGGATATACCCGTTGTAAATACAATGATGGGTATGAGCTGTGTACCCGCAGACGACCCTCTGTTCTACGGAATGATAGGTATGCACGGCGTAAAAAGCGCCAACTATGCTATCAATAACTGCGATCTGCTGATACTGCTCGGTGCAAGGGTAGGCGACAGAGCAGTCACCGCAATAAGCAGACTTGAGGGCGCAACGGTAATACACATAGACGTTGACCCCGCAGAAATAGGCAAAAACCTTGCCGCAACGATACCCGTTGTCGGCGATGTAAAGAATATACTCGAACAGCTTATAGCCTGCGCCGAAAATTATGACCATTACGACTGGAAGCAGGAGCTTAATGAAATAAGAAAAACGCAGGACAAGCCTATTGAGGCTGAGTCTGAGGGCTGTGTAAACCCCAAGGCGTTCATCAGACTTCTCGGTTCAAAGCTCCCCGATAATTCCGTAGTATGCGCCGACGTAGGACAGAATCAGATATGGACTGTCAACAACATAGGACTTAAAAACGGAAGATTCATAACGTCGGGCGGTATGGGAACAATGGGCTATTCTGTACCTGCGGCTCTGGGTGCAAAAGCGGCGTGTCCCGACAGTGAAGTCATTGCGATATGCGGCGACGGAAGCTTTCAGATGCAGTTCATGGAGCTTGCAACGATGATACAGCATGACATTGCAGTAAAGGTGATCGTCATGACGAACAATCGTTTAGGTATGGTAAGAGAGCTTCAGACAAACGGTTATGACAACAGGCTGACAGCGGTGTTCCTTGACGGCAGTCCCGACTTTATAAAGCTTGCGGACAGCTACGGCATACCTGCAAAAAGAGTTACGGATATAGCCGATGCCGACACGGCAATAAGTGAAATGCTTTCGGCTAAGGGCTGTTATCTGCTTGAAGTCAGAGTAGCCGAAAACGAAAAGACTATACTGTAAAGGGTGAGCCTATGAAGCATACTATATCAATACTTGTAGAAAACCACGCAGGCGTACTTGCAAGAGTTGCGGGACTTTTCGCAAGACGAGGTTTCAATATAGACAGCCTTGCGGTAGGCGTTACGGAAGATGAAAAGATCTCCCGTATAACGATCATCGCAGACGGAACGGCTTATACCTTAGAGCAGATAGAAAAACAGCTCAACAAGCTTATTGACGTTATAAAAGTACGTCATCTGCCCGCAGAGGAGCTGTTATCAAGAGAGCTTGTTCTTATAAAGGTAGCTTGTCTGCCGTCACAAAGAGCCGAGCTTATCTCGCTTGCAGAGATAGCAAAAGCAAAAATTTCCGATATAACGGTAAATACGATGACGCTTGAATTATCCGACAGCGTTCCCCGTATAAAGACGTTCGAGGAGCTTTTACGGCCTTACGGAATAAAGGAAACCGTCCGTACAGGCTCAATAGCAATGCAAAAAGGCGGGGCTTCTATGAAGCTGTAAAAGCCACGCTTTAATATACGGAGGCAAAACTCCAAAAACAAATTTAAAGGAGATCTTTAAAATGGCAAAACTTTATCATCAGGAAGACTGTAACCTTTCTCTGCTCGACGGCAAGACAGTTGCAATAATCGGTTACGGCAGCCAGGGACACGCTCACGCTCTTAACTTAAAGGACAGCGGCGTTAAGGTAATCATCGGTCTTTACAACGGCTCAAAGTCATGGGCTAAGGCTGAGGCAGCAGGTTTTGAAGTATACACAGCAGCAGAGGCAGCAGCTAAGGCTGACATCATCATGATTCTTATCAATGATGAAAGACAGGCTGACCTTTACAAGCAGAGCATCGAGCCCAACCTCACAGCAGGCAAGACACTCGCATTCGCTCACGGCTTCAACATTCACTTCGGTCAGATCGTACCTCCCAAAGACGTTGACGTTATCATGGTTGCTCCTAAAGGACCGGGTCACACAGTACGTTCAGAGTACACTATCGGCAGAGGTGTTCCCTGCTTAGTTGCAGTTCATCAGGACGCTACAGGCAGAGCGCTTGATACAGGTCTTGCTTATGCGGCAGGTATCGGCGGCTCAAGAGCAGGCGTACTCATGACAACATTCAAGATGGAAACAGAAACAGACCTCTTTGGCGAACAGTGCGTTCTCTGCGGCGGTGTTACAGCCTTAATGAAGGCAGGCTTTGAAACTCTGGTTGAAGCAGGCTACGATCCTCAGAACGCTTACTTCGAGTGCATCCACGAGATGAAGCTCATTGTTGACCTCATCTACAAGGGCGGCTTCCAGATGATGAGATATTCTATCTCAGATACAGCTGAGTTCGGCGACTATGAAGTTGGTAAGAGACTTATCACAGATGAAACAAAGAAGGAAATGAAGAAGGTTCTCGGCGAGATCCAGGACGGTACATTCGCACGCAACTGGATCATGGAGAACAAGATGGGCCGTTCACACTTCAACGCTGTAAGACGTATCGAAGGCGAACAGCAGCTTGAACAGGTTGGTAAGGAAATCCGTAAGCTTTACGCATGGAATGACGATGAAGGCAAGTCTATGGATGAAATCGCTGACGCTAAGTTCAGCAAGTAATCCGACTGTTTTCAAAATAAGGATATTACGCAGCGGCCGCCGTACAGAAATGTACGGCGGTTTTTATTTACAGCCGACTACTACTTGCAAATTTCCGCTGAATATAGTATAATTAAAAGACACTATATGCAGGACATCAGCAACAAACGCTCTGCGAAATATAGGTGTATTATTTAAAGAAGATAATAAGAAAGATATAGAACAGAACTACAGAAAGGACAGACGAATATGAAAAATCAACATATAACAATACCGGCACTCGCACTCCGTGGGCTTGTAATATTTCCGGAAATGATACTGCACTTTGACGTCGCCAGAGAACGCTCTATAAGCGCCGTTGAGGAGGCTATAGAAAACAACGAAAGAAAAATATTCCTTGTAGCTCAGATAGATGAAGAAATTGACGAGATTACAACCGATAACCTTTACAAGACAGGCGTAGTAGCCGAGATAAGACAGACGCTCAACACTCCCGACGGAGCAAGGCGTGTGCTTGTACAGGGACTTTACGCCGCAAAGCTGAGCAGCACTACTCAGGAGGAGCCTTATCTTGTTGCAGATATAACGCCTATGCCTAAGCTCAGCGACACACTCAGCGCCGCAGAAAAAACGGCATTTGTCCGTGCTATAAACGCCGAGTTCAGACAGTACAGCGAGATGTCGCCGAGAATGCCTATCGAGCTTTACAGAGGCATAATCGGCGAAAAGGATCTGTCAAGACTTATTGACCTGATAGTTTTCAACGTATATTTAAAGGTTGAAGACAAGCAGGCGCTTCTCTCCTGCCTGTCACTGCGTAAGCGTGCAGAGCTACTTACAAAGTTCCTTGCAAAAGAGGTTGACATTGTACGCCTTGAGCAGGACATAAACGAAGAAGTCAAGGAAGCGCTTGACAAAAATCAGCGTGAATTCTATCTGCGTGAGCAGATGAGAGCTATCTCACGCCAGCTCGGAGAAAGCGACGACCCGCAGTCGGAAGCCTTTGAATATATGGACAGAATTGAAGAATGCGGCTTTGACGAGGATACGGAAGAAAAGCTTATCAAGGAATGCGAAAAGCTTATGCACCTCTCGCCCGGATCACAGGAGGCGGCTGTTGTAAGGACATATCTTGATACAGTTCTCGATATGCCATGGAATGTTTATACAAGCGGTAAGACCGATATTGCAAAGGCTGAAAAGCAGCTCGACCGTGACCACTACGGCATGAAGAATGTCAAAGAGCGTATTCTTGAAATAGTTGCGCTCAATCAGTGGAAGGACGCTGACAAGAAAGGTCAGATAATCTGCCTTGTAGGTCCTCCCGGAGTCGGTAAGACATCGGTTGCAAAGTCTATTGCAACGGCACTCGGCAGAAAGTATGCGAGAGTATCTCTCGGCGGTGTGCGTGACGAGGCTGATATAAGAGGACACAGAAAGACATACATAGGCGCAATGCCCGGCCGTATTGTCAATGCGCTCAAGCAGGCAAAGTCTATGAATCCCGTTATTCTGTTTGACGAAATCGACAAGATGGGAACAGACTACAAGGGCGACCCCGCAAGTGCTATGCTTGAAGTTCTCGACAGCGAGCAGAACGTAGCGTTCAGAGATCACTACCTTGAAATACCGATAGATTTAAGCGAGGTGCTGTTTATTACAACAGCGAACACGCTTGATACTATCCCTGCTCCCCTGCTCGACAGAATGGATATAATCGAGCTTGGCAGTTATACAAGAGAAGAAAAGTTCCATATTGCAAAGGAACACCTTGTACCGAAGCAGCTTAAAAAGCACGGTATCAAGTCGCAGGTACGTTTTGCAAACGATGCTATATATTCGATAATCGACTTCTATACAAAGGAAGCGGGTGTCAGAAAGCTTGAAAGAAGCATTGCTAAAATCTGCCGTATGACGCTGAAAAAGCTTGCTTCGGGCGAGGCGCAAAAGATAAACATCAAGGCTAAGGATATTGAGGGCTACCTCGGCGCAAGAAAATTCACGGGCGAAGCTATTTCCAAGCAGGACGAGGTAGGTGCTGTAAACGGTCTTGCATGGACATCTGTCGGCGGTACTCTCTTACCTCTTGAAGTGCTTGTAATGGAGGGTACGGGAAAAATCGAGCTTACAGGCTCACTCGGCAATGTAATGAAAGAATCCGCCAAAATAGCGGTAAGCCTTACAAGAGCACTTTCCCGCAAGTATGAAATCGACCCCGATTTCTATAAAAACAAGGATATACATATCCATGCTCCTGAGGGTGCAGTTCCCAAGGACGGTCCGTCCGCCGGTGTTACCATGACTACCGCTTTGGTATCCGCTCTGTCGGGTATTCCTGTTCGCAGAGATGTTGCTATGACAGGTGAAATCACACTGCGTGGCAAGGTTCTGCCTATAGGCGGACTGCGTGAAAAAACTATGGCGGCATATTCCGCAGGTATCAAGACGGTTGTTATCCCCGATGAAAACAAGGCTGATATGAAGGAGCTTGACGAGGTTATTTTAAGCAACATGAGCTTTGTGCTTGCCGAAAATATCGACACAGTGCTTAATACGGCTCTTGTAAAGACCAACGCCACTATTACAAGCAAGGGTACGGGAAAGCTTCCGTCTGCAAAGCCCCGCACCTCAAGAAAAACAGGAAAAAGCGCCGTAAAGGAAATATAACATGAATTTTAACAAGGCAGAGTTTTACACCTCCTACGGTCTGTTCAGTCAGATACCGAAGTCTAAAAAAGCTGAGATCGCATTTTCGGGAAGAAGCAACGTAGGAAAATCTTCTCTGATAAACAAGATACTTAACAGAAAGTCGCTTGCCCGTGTCAGCTCAATGCCGGGCAAAACCGTAACTATCAATTTTTATTCGGTAGACAATGTTTACTTTGCCGATTTACCCGGTTACGGCTACGCAAAGGTATCAAAGTCGGAAAAACAGCGCTGGGCAGGCCTTGTCGAGGGCTATCTTGCCGACGACAGAAATCTTACTCTCGTTTTTCAGCTTGTAGACTTCAGACACCCACCCACAGTGGACGACATAATGATGATAAACTTCCTTATTGACAATGAAATACCGTTCGTTGTCGTGCTTACAAAAGCCGACAAGCTTTCAAAGAACGAACGCAGAAAACGCAGAGAGGCACTTATAAATGAAATCCCCTGTGCCGAGGATATACACATTATAGAGTTTTCAGCTATGAACGGCGAGGGAGTAGAGGAGATCCGTGCGATAATCGAGGACATTGAGCAAGAAGCTGCCAAAGAAACAGGCGGCGCTCAGTGACGGACATATATTCGCTTACTTATGAACAAGCAGAGCAGCTGCTTGTAAAGAACGGATACAGAACAACACAATGTGCCAACATCTTTCGGGATATTTATAAGCGCAGAGCGACCTGCTTTGATGATATGAAGCTGACATCTGCCGACATAATATCGCTGTTATCCGACAACTTTTTCTTCGGCGAGTTAAAAACCGATGAAATATTACAATCTGTAGATACAGTTAAATATCTTTTTGAGTTGTCAGACGGCTGTAAAATTGAAACGGTGTTGATGAAACAAAAATACGGAAACAGTATCTGCATTTCTACGCAGAGCGGCTGTAACATGGGTTGTAAGTTCTGTTGCAGCGGAAAGCTCAGAAAACAGCGTGACCTCACCGCAGGAGAGATGATAAATCAGATACTTACTGTCGAAAAGTATCAGAATATAACGTTCAGTAATATAACTGTAATGGGAATCGGCGAGCCGTTTGACAATTACGATGCCTTGTGCGACTTTCTTGATATAGCCGCTGTTCCTAACGGTATGGAAACAGGAACAAAGCATATAACCGTATCGACCTGCGGATTATGCGACAAGATGAAACTGTTTGCCGAACGGAAAGAGCCGTGTAATCTTGCTGTAAGCCTTCATGCACCTGATGATGAAATCAGAAACAGACTTATGCCGATAAATCATAAATACGGCACAGCTGAGGTTATAGAATCTGCTAAGTATTATGC
>CAVJKI010000050.1:0-10271 GCA_963649995.1 Sodaliphilus sp. | reverse complement strand
ATATCTTTATTCTATACCTTTTCGGAGGTTTACACAAGATATTAAGAAGTCTCCCTTGCGGTTTTAACAGCCGCAAGGCTCTTTTATATGTCGTAAACATATCAGTCATGTTTACCTATCATCTTTTCCATCCACACCATGTCATAGTAACGTCCGAATTTTTCGGCGCATTTATGGAATGTTCCGACAAGCGTGTAGCCGAGCTTTTCGTGAAATTTTATACTGTCATGATTGAGATACTCGTCATCTTTTTCGGGGCTTGCTATACAAGCATACACGTTCTTTATGCCGATAGCCGAAAGTCTTTTTTCAAGCTCATGATACAAATGCGTACCAGTGCCGTGACGCTTTTCGTTCAAATCAACATATATCGAGGTTTCAACCGAATGGTCGTAAGCCGCTCTGTCCTTGAATACGCCCGCATAGGCATAGCCGATTAATTTTCCGTCGTGCTGAGCCACTATGTAGGGATATTTTTTCAGCGTCTTTTCAATTCTTCCTCTGAAATCATCGACTGTCGGTACTTCTATCTCATAAGTTATCGCCGTATTCTCGACATAGTATTTATATACCGAGCAGTGCTTCGGCATCGTCAGTTGTTGCCGTCCTTATTGCTATTTCATTCATTGTTCTGCACTTCCTTAATTCTTTTCAAATAAAAAGTGCCACAGTTATACCCTGCGGCACTTCATTGTGCTTTGATTATTTTATAATGCCTCTGAGCCTTCTTCGGGAGATTCAATAATCTCCTGCTCTGCTCCGTCCTGCGTAAACGCAAAGGAGTCGGTATCCTTGTCGTCGTCATCGGAAATGTCAACATCAACACCGCTGTTGATCGATACCACCATGTCCTTGAGATTGTTGATCTCATTCTTGAAAGCAGTGCCGGTAGTAACCGCCTTCTTCATAAGCTCCGCACTTTTTTCCTTACCTGCGGATACAATACTGCTTACGCTCTTTGTAAGCTTTTCACTGCCTGTTCTTACTGCGCCTGAACAATAAACCGAAGCCTTGTGGAGCTTATCGCTGCAATTCTCCTTTACAGCCGCTACAGCCTCAGGATTATTGTCTATATATTTTTTAGCTAAAATATACCCCGTACCGACAGCAGCCGCAATACCGAAAAATATCATTGCTTTATTCATACTCAACATCCTTTCCGGGAAAAACCCGTTTGCTTATATTCAGTATATACCATTTTTTCTGAAAAGTAAAGTCTATTTTGACAAATTTACTGCTTCAAGGCGATATATCGGAAAACCCTGCTCGGAAAATCTTCTTTCATATTCAGTGACTATGTTTCCCTCAAAGCCGCTGTTATGCAGGTCGAGACTGATATTTTTCAGCTTGAAACCGCATTGCGACAGATTTTCAATTGAAAATTCAAACAGCTTCATGTTATCGGTTTTCTGATGTATCTCGCCGTTCGGTATAAGTATACGCTTATATATATTCAGAAATACAGGGTGAGTAAGACGGTGTTTTTTGTATGTTTCCTTAGGATACGGGCAACTGAAATTAAGATAGATACGTTCTACCGAATTTTCGGGGAAGAACTTTTCAAGATATTCAGCCTTGCCCATAAGGAATTTCAGATTCGGAAGCTTTTCTTTTATTGCAAGCTCCATAGCGCTTACTATTACGTTTCTCGCCATCTCTACCGCTATGAAATTTATATCCGGGTTACGCTTTGCCGCTTCAACCGCAAAGCCGCCCTTTCCGCAGCCGACTTCAAGATGCACGGGATTATCGTTGCCGAATATTTCACGGACGTTGAGCGTTCTCTGCTGGGTTTCACCCCTTTGCTCCGCGGCGTAATCCACAAGCCAGCCGAGGTTTACTTCCCCGCAGGCGTCCAGACGTTCATCAAGATATTTCTTTCTTCTCATTCTCATAAGTGTTACCGCCTTATCTTGTTGCAGAGAGCATGACGTAATAGGTTTTGAAACGCACCTTATCAACGATATATCTCGTTGTGTTGTCAAGCACAACGATATTCAGACCCCGCTCATCGAGCGAATAGTTCTTGCTTCCCATCTGTATTGTAGACGACTTACCCGTGCTTATTATTCTTGTATTGAATCCGAGTATATCTATTTTTCCCGTATCAATGCTGTCCTTTGATACTTCTTCACGGGTAACCTTACCACCTTCAATGATAGCGATATACTTGTCGCTTGCACTCGCTTGGGCAAGCTTTTCAAGACCGAGCGCCTTAAGTGCCGTTCTTGCACCGTCGTTAAGTCCGCTTGTTGTGTCGCCCCTTGCACTTATAAGAACGGTATAATTTTCATTTTCCTTTATTCTGAAAAGATAGTTTACAAAGTTTTTTTCCTTTTTGATAAGCGAATTCTTCACATCCTTATCCTCTGTGGATAAAATGAATTCGTTATACTGAGGTATTATACTTTTATATGGCATTACTCCGTGGAATCCTGCCTCCGAAACAGTAAGTCCGAAGTAGTTGTACCACTGGTTTGTGCAGATAACTACAAACATAAACGCCGCAAAAATCGTCATGGGGCGTGTTATAAATGTTACAAAACCGTTGGAACGCTTTCTGAATACTCTGTTCTGCGGAAGATAGCGTTCATCGGCTGTATACTTATCAGCGCCTGTCTGAACAAATTCGGTATTCTTTTCCGTCTTGGCTTCTTCAACAGTATCTTCTGCATCCTCTGCCATAATTTCACTGAGTATCCGCTGTTTTTCTTCATCTTCCTCGCTGACGGCACTCTTTTCTTCAGCAGGCTTTGCAGGACGCTTTGCCGCTTTTCTTTCTCTCAATATCTCATCAACGGTTTTATCAAACTCAATAACCGCATCGGGATTTTTCTTCTTTGCAAAGTAAACCTTGACACATCTCAGATAGTAATTTGCAATTGAAGGAATAAACATTATCATCATAATGTAAAGATACATTGAAAAACGCTCAATAACAAAGTGCTTAGTTGCAATAAGCCAGATTATGAAGTTGAAAATAGCAAAGTTTGTGAAAATAGAAGAAGTTTTCGGATAAGCCTTTCCGAAGCCCGTAAAATGCGCCGCAAGCGCAAGCAGCATTATTATAGCCGGAACAATGAGATATACAAGGCTGTAGCCATCTGTGATGAAGTTGAGCGTAAGATAATTCTTATACTGCGGAAGTATCAGCACAGCAAGCCTCAGTATAGGCCATGACAGAATATATACCAGTGCTGTCAGGATGGCGTATATCGGTACTGTTACCTTTGTAGGCTTTATGAATGCCGCAATCAGATAAAGCGGTATCATTACTATAACCGTGCTGTGGAACAGGCACGCAAAGAAGATGAAAAGCAATACCATAAAATGATTGCGCTCTTTCATGTATCTGTATGCACACAGGATAATAGCGAACGCTATCGACTGACGAATAAAGCTGAGCGAGCAGTAATAGAATGTCAGACATATAAACATCATCGTTGACATCCAGATATTCTCGCTGTGGCGGAATACTGCATAAGCCGTGGGAACAAGAATCATCAGGGCGTATACCGCATACATGATATTTACATTATCGGTAAACAGCGAAATCAGCTTTGTTACAAGCGCAAATGCAGGCTCAACGCCCGTATTGAAAATTGCCAGTCCCGATGCGCCGCTGATATTTCTGAATATATAAATGTAAGAATAGTAGTCGTTTCCGAGGCCGTATCTGAAAATGCTGATAAGATACATTGCACCGAACGTTACAATGATATAACAGAGCTTTTTGCCTACGCTCGGCTTATGCTCAATAAGAGGATAGGCGAGGATAAGCACCAACGCCATAAGTATGATATAGACTGCCATATTTTTTCCTTTCTGAATAAAAAATAAAAGCACAGCATAACTGCAAAGTTACCACCAAGCAGAAAATGCAGTGCATATTCGTCAAATAATTATGTATTGTCCCTGAGTTACGACAGGCGCAACATCAAGTGTAAAATCAACTCCGCATGACATTCCTGAGCTTTTCAGCCTGCTTTCAACAGCGTCGTATGCCATTTTCGGAGAATTGTTTTCCTGGCTTAAATGTCCGAGTATCAAGCGTCTTGTCCCTTTATCTACAAGCTCCCTGCAAAACTCAGCCGAACTCATGTTTGAAAGATGTCCGTGATCGCCGGATATTCTGCTTTTCAGATAAGGGGGATATTTCGGATTGATCGACAGAAGCTTTGGGTCATAGTTTGCTTCTATGTAAACCGTGTCACAGCCGAGCAGATTGTTCCGTACCTCCTCTGTGACATACCCGAGATCGGTACAGCAGGCGACCTTATGCTCGCCGAATCTCAATGTGTATCCGACGCTCTCTGCGGCATCGTGCGGAGTGTGGAAAAAGTCGATGTCCATATCCACCGGCACATTCTTTAATTCGGAAAGCGGGTGTATCACTGCCGACGCTTCAATCAGCCTGTCCGAAAAAAGCTTTCCCGCAGTACCGTAGGACGCATAAACGGGAACAGATGTCCTTTTGGTTATCTGTGCGAGCGCCTTGGTATGGTCGATATGCTCGTGCGTTACAAGCACAGCCTTAACAGCATCAAATGATATTCCGCAAAGTGCAAGACCGTCTTTCAGCGCCTTGAAGCTACACCCTGCGTCAATAAGCACCCCTGAATCTGCATCTCCGACGAAAACGCTGTTTCCTTTGCTCGAAGAACATACAGGCACAACCTTTGCCATCAGAGCGCCTTTCTGATTTTATCATCATCGGGATAATAACGCTTTACAATATCAGCACCAAGCTCCCTTAGCTTGATTTCCATATTCTCATATCCACGCTCAATATGGTGAATATCTTCGATCTCAGTTGTTCCCTGAGCCGCAAGTCCTGCAATGATAAGTGCCGCACCTGCTCTTAAATCGCTTGCCTTGACGGGAGCGCCTGTAAGGTGATCGACACCTCTTACTACCGCTACCCTGCTGTCGACTGTAATATCCGCACCCATTCTGCGAAGCTCGTCAACATATTTGAAACGGGTATCGAATATGCTCTCAGTCACCATGCTAGTGCCGCTTGCCATTGCAAGAAGCGTTGTCATCTGCGGCTGCATATCGGTCGGGAAACCGGGGTGAGGAGAAGTCTTTATATCCGTACCCTCATAATGGGGTCTGCCTACTACTCTTACGTTGTCGGTTTCGTCCTCTATCTCAACATATACGCCGATCTTTCTGAGCTTTGCGGTGATAGGCTCAAGGTGCTTCGGTATTACGTTCTTAAGCGTAATATCGCCGCAGGTCGCCGCCGCCGCTACCATAAAAGTACCTGCCTCTATCTGATCGGGTATAACGGAATACTCCGTACCGTGGAGCTTTGATACGCCCTTGACCTTTATAACGTCCGTACCTGCGCCCATAATGTCTGCGCCCATGGAATTCAGGAAGTTCGCAAGATCAACTATATGAGGCTCTTTAGCCGCATTTTCAATTATTGTCAGTCCCTCTGCCTGTGCGCAGGCGAGAAGTGCGTTTATTGTTCCGCCGACTGTTACTTTATCAAAATATATCTGTGTACCTATCAGCCTGTCTGCCGTAAGGTCTACTATTCCGTGTTTTATATCCGCCTTTGCGCCGAGCGCCTCAAAGCACTTGATATGCTGGTCTATAGGTCTGCTTCCCAGATCGCAGCCGCCGGGAAGCGGTACGCTCGCCTTTCTGAATCTGCCGAGCAGAGCGCCTAAAAAATAACTGCTGCCTCTTGTTGAGCGTGCAAGCTCATAAGGAACTGTGCCGTCCGTTATTCTAGACGTATCAACTTCAATTTTCGATTTGCTGAGCCTTTTTATCACAGCGCCCATGCTTGATAAAATCTCAAGCGCAACGTCAACATCGCTTATTGACGGAACATTTTCAAGAATACACCTGTCAGCCGCTAAAATCGCCGCAGGAATTATAGCGACTGCCGCATTTTTAGCGCCGCTTATCTGCACTTCGCCCTTAAGCGGAGTGCCGCCTTTTATAATAAACTTTTCCAAAAGTCACACTTCCTCGATTCGATAAAATATGTAATCAAAATATAAAACGCCGCAAAACGGCTCTGTATCTCACAAAACCAATGTGTCGGCATGACATTCGGGTACATTCCGACACAGTATAGTTTTATTATAGCATATCTGCGGTTAAAATAAAAGTATTTTTTTACCTCGCCTGATTTTTCGTCATATTACACTATATAGGCTGTGAATTTTGTTTAATTTTTATACATATAGCACTTTCAGTCAAATGAAAACATTCAGGATTTCTCATTTCCGTACTTATTATAAAGCTCTGTGCAGAACTCCGATATTTCTTCTTCAAGCTCTTTTGCCGTATCGGCGTCAAGCATCATACTGCGTAGCTTTTTATACAGCAGATCCTTGTCCTCCTTATTTTTATTTTCGACAGGACGTACAAACGATGTACGGGTAGTGCGTTCATTGGGAGAAAGAGGTATATACCTGTCGACATTCTGCACATAATGCGGTGCAATCTGACCGAAGCGTAAATCGTCAAGCGTGCTGTTTGCACGTCTGCCGTATATCATAGCGTACAGGCAGCCGCATTTGTAAAGCGCAAGTATCATCTGCGGCGACGGTGCAACGCCGAACAGGGTGGCAAGCGAGATCGTATAATCCTGTAGCTCGGCATATTTTTCATAGCTTCCGAAACGCATGGTAAGGCTGTCGCTTTTTGCGATAACCGCAGAAATCGCCTCGCTTACCGCATTTGTGTATCTGTTAGTCGGGCATATATCAATCGGACGGAAATATTTATTGCGGTACTCCCGTATCATGTTCGTCATTTCCTGAGGAGTTTCATTGAAATCATTCACAAACCGTATCATGGAAACATTGTCAAGCTCAAAGTTCCTTTCAAACATCTCCATAGCTCTCATGTGGTCGCCGCCGTGAAGATGCAATTCGGATATTACGGGTCTTTCTATCTTAGGTATGAACTCTGTGAGATTGGCGGGTACAGTGACATATGCAAAGTTGAACGAATTTATATAAAGCAGATCCCTTACCGAGGTCATACGCAGTATAACCTTGGACATATCACCCGCAGGCGGGAGCATAAGAAAAGTATCGGTGGTCATTTCGGTATACGCAACTCCGAACTCTGCAAGCCCGTCCTTATAAGCGGCTATCAGCTCCGGCTTTACATCATCGACAAATAACGCATCACAAAGGCTGTTGTCAATAATAGATACTTTCATACGGTCACCCTTTCCGAATTTATCATCATAATATTTTATCATAAAGCAGGAAAAAATTCAATAGTAACGACAGCTCTTGACATAATAACGTTAATATGGTACGATAATATGATAAAAGATGAAAGGAGCATTAACTTTGCTGGAATTTCAGGACGTAAAATGGCAACTCCAAAACGGAGAGCCTATTATAAAAGGTATAAGCTGTAAGCTTGACAGCAGGCTTACGGTAATAACAGGACCGAACGGCGGCGGAAAAACCACGCTTGCAAAGCTGATAGCAGGCGTTGAAAAGCCGACATCGGGAAGAATAATTCTTGACGGCACGGATATAACCGAAATGGATATTACAGGCAGGGCAAGACTCGGCATAGCTTATGCCTTTCAGCAGCCTGTGCGCTTCAAGGGACTTACAGTAAGAGATCTTCTTGAACTTGCGGCAGGCGGAAAGCTCGGACATGACGAGCTGTGCGGTCTGCTCGGAAAGGTAGGTCTTTGTGCGGAGGAATATATCGGCAGAGAGATGAGCGCCGCATTGTCGGGCGGCGAAGCAAAGCGCATTGAGATAGCAACCGTTCTTGCAAGAAATGCAAAGCTGTCCGTATTCGATGAACCTGAAGCAGGTATCGATCTGTGGAGCTTTGCACGTCTTGTTGAAACATTCGAGGAGATAAGAAACGGTACAACAGGCTCGCTTGTTATAATATCACACCAGGAGCGTATTCTTTCTATCGCCGATGAAATAATAGTTGTGGCAGACGGCACGGTACGCACAGCAGGTCCGAGAGAAGAAATACTTCCGAAGCTTCTCAGCGGCGAGTATACTTGCAGATGTCCTCAGCGAAACGGAGGCGGTTGTCAGTGAGCAATATAATGGACGTAAATTTCAACGGCACAACAGCCGAAATGCTTAAAATTATTTCCGACTATGACGAGGTTACGGGCTTCAGGGGTGCATACAATATCCGTGAGGACAGTAAATGCGCCGGCAGAAAATCATCGGAAAACATCACTATTGAATCAAAGGACGACAAGCCCGGTATCAATATCAGAGTAAAGCCGTTTACTGTCGGCGAAACTGTATCCATTCCCGCCTGTGTAACACACAGCGATGTTGACGACCTGGTATATAACGACTTCTACATCGGCGAGG
This sequence comes from Sodaliphilus sp., assembly GCA_963649995.1. GTDB lineage: Bacteria > Bacillota > Clostridia > Oscillospirales > Ruminococcaceae > Ruminiclostridium_E. The sequence goes on along the minus strand of CAVJKI010000050.1, from coordinate 1,923 downwards.
GCGCAGATGTAGTCATAGTTGCGGGCTGCGGAGTACACAACGACGGAGAAGAACAGGCACGTCACAACGGTATTCACCGCTTCTTCCTTGAAAAAGGCTCAAAGGTGCTTTATAAAGAAAAGCATATCGGCACGGGCAAGGGTACGGGACTTAAAAGGGTCGACCCTGTTACAGACTGTGTTCTCGGAGAAGATTCTTACCTTGAAATGGATACGATACAGCTACGAGGTGTTGACAGCACTACAAGAAGCACCTCCGCCGTACTCGGTAAGGGCGCAAAGATCATCGTTCGTGAGCGTATCATGACAGACGGCAACGAAGAAGCTGTTACAAAGTTCCACGTTCAGCTGAATGGTGAGGACAGCGGTGCGGATCTGGTTTCACGCTCTGTTGCAAGAGGTAACTCTCATCAGGCGTTCTATTCGGTTGTAGAGGGTAATAACCGCTGTACGGGACATTCGGCGTGTGACGCCATTCTTGCGGACAACGGCAGGGTTGACGCACAGCCTGCCCTTAATGCGGCAAATGTTGACGCAGAGCTTATCCATGAGGCGGCAATAGGAAAAATAGCGGGAGAACAGATTTTAAAGCTTTGCTCTCTCGGTCTTACAAGAGAAGAAGCCGAAGAAAAGATCATTGAAGGCTTCCTGAAATAAATGCTGAAAAAATCTTTTTTTGATATACTTCTGTTGTATCATTTAGTATTTATCCATGGTAACAAGCTTCCGATAGTGCTTTTCGTCGGATAGCACTTCTCGGATTCGCTATTCAAATTAATATACACGTCAATATGGGCGAGGAAGACGACCAAAGGGACTAGGGCAAGAGACTTGCAGCCTCTCTCCCTATCCCTTAGGTCTTCTCCCGAATCAGTTATTCCTCTTGAGCGACGAGAGGAGCGGGAGCATTGCTTTTGCAATGCTCAGATGCGCATCCCTCTTTCCTTACTCACGCCCCACTCCGCTGATGGGGTGTTAGCAATAAGATACACAAACGATTGAATTTAAAAAGCACATTAAGCCGAACGCTGACGCTCTGTTGTACCAAGGGACGGTACAAATATCTTAGGATAGCGGGTCTTTGGGTTTCAGTGATAGCGCAGATGTAGCCGAGTATTCGGGTATAAAGCTGTCGGTCAGCATGGGCGGTATCATTGCAGACAAGGAGCCTTTGCAGAATGCGGTTATCCGTGCAGACAAGCTTATGTACACCGCTAAGCTTTATAAGAATACCGTAGTTACAGACAAGGAAAAGACAGCAGCCGAGTCAGAGGATAAGCTCAACATACTGATAGTCGACGATTCAGAGCTTAACCGTGATATTCTGTCGTCTATGCTCGGCGGCGGATTCAATGTATTTGAAGCTGAGAGCGGAGAAAAGTGCATTTCAATGCTTGAGCAGTACGGAACGGGAATTTCACTTATTCTTCTTGATATAGTAATGCCGGGTATGAGCGGCTTTGACGTGAATTACATGAATGACAACCATTTCATAGACGATATACCCGTAATTATGATTTCAAGCTACAATTCGGCGGATTCAGTCCGTGAGGCGTATGAAATGGGCGTGTCCGACTTTATAAGCAGGTCGTTCGATGCTAAGGTCGTTCACCACCGTGTATTCAACACGATAAAGCTTTATTCAAAGCAACGCAGACTGCTGATGATGCTTACCGATCAGATAAACGAAAAAGAGCGCAATAATGACATGATGATCGGTATACTCAGCCAGATAGTGGAGTTCAGAAACGGAGAAAGCGGACTGCACGTTGTACATATAAGAACTCTTACGGAAATGCTTCTTGAACAGCTCGTCAAGAAAACGAACAAGTACAAGCTCGACAGCAATACAAGGCATCTTATTACAACAGCTTCCGCACTGCACGATATAGGCAAGATGGGTATAGACGATAAAATTCTCAAC
>CAVJKI010000049.1:0-10274 GCA_963649995.1 Sodaliphilus sp. | reverse complement strand
CAATTGATGTCATCATGTGACAGATTATATAAGGCTTTTTCATAATTAAGTTCCTCCTTGAATTTGCTGTGATCATATTATGAGTATACACCTTAGAGCTTACTCCATGTCAAGAGTTTTTATAAAAATTTTTCTGCTTAATCCGATACTTGATTTTTGGTCAGATATGAGTATACTATAGATATAGGAGAAATCCTAAAAACACGGAAAAGGGGTTAAAACATGAGAAAGAATATCAGAACAAGTAACGGCGTTATATTACCTATGCCCGTATTGCTTGTTGCAACATACAACGAGGACGGCAGTGTAAATGTTATGAACGCCGCATGGGGTACTATGATAACAAGCAATGTCGTAGCGCTTAACCTTGCTGAGGAACGCAAGACAATGAAGAACATCAGAGCAAGAGGAGCGTTTACAATATGTATTCCCGATGCCGCACACACAGTCGAGGCGGACTATTTCGGCGTAGAATCGGGTAACGATGTTCCTGATAAATTTGCACGTTCGGGACTTACCGCAAGCAAGGCTGAAAAGGTTGATGCGCCCGTGATAAACGAGCTTCCGATATGTATTGAATGTACGTTTATTGAATATCAGGATAATGAGTACGGCTGCGGTGCTATCGGCAAGATCGAGAATATCACTGCCGATGAAAGTGCTATCAAGGACGGCAGGCTTGATATTTCGCTTGCAAATGTTATTGCGTTTGATCCGTATACAAACGGTTATTACAAGATGGGTGAGCGTGTAGGCGAGGCGTTCAGGGACGGACTTAAGCTGAAAAAGTAAAATGTAAACAGGTATAGCTAAAGCCTGAGAGGATCGTTTCTTCTCAGGCTTTCGTTATAATTTGTGTCATTACCGATAATTTATAAAGTCATCTGCATTTCAATATGCGGCAAGCCGTCTTCCAAAAACTCGTCCGAGGTCTGCACAAATCCTGCTTTTTCATAAAGAGAACGGGCGTAAGTCTGTGCCTCAATAGTGATTTTTTCTGCCTTGAATTTTTCTCTTACCGTATCGATTGCCGCTTTGACTACTTTACTTCCGAGTCCGCACCTGCGTTTAACTGAAATAACTCTGCCTATTGATGCAGTGGGAAACGTTACACCCTCGGGCAAGGCTCTTGCGTATGCCTCTATTCCGTCCTCGTCCTCAAGCCATATATGATAAGCCGATTTGTCGGCGTCGTCAACCTCCTGATAAGGGCAGTTCTGTTCAACAACAAATACCGCTGTACGCAGTTTGTATATTTCAAAAAGCTCGTCTGTAGTAAGCTCTGTGAAATGCTTTATTATTAGATTCATGGTTGCCTCCGTAAATCAGTTTGCATTTGAAATTATAGTAGATATTTGCCGAAAAGTCAATGTGTATAATTCCGCCCTGTCAGAAATACCTTGCACTCTCTTTTCTGTAAGCGCTCGGACTTTTGCCTGTGCATGTGTGAAAACATCTGCTGAAATACAGCACGTCCGAAAAACCGAGCTTATCCGCTACCTGTCCTATGCTCATAAGCGTGGAGCAGAGCAGTCTGCACGCTTCGTCCATTCTTATCGAGTTGTGGTACTGCTGCATGGTCACGCCTTTTTCTTTCTTGAACAGATGAGCCATGTACTTGTAGCTTAAGTAAAATTCTTTTTCTATGCTTTCCGAGCTGAACGGCACGGCAAGGTTGTCCGAAAGATAGCGGCATATTCGGTCGCACAAAGTAAGATTTTTTGAAAAGCCCTGTGCGCTTATGGCAAATGTCGAAAGTACAGAAAAAAGTCTGTTGTTTATAAACCATTTCTTATACACATCGTCAGAGTGCGCATATTCTATAAACGCTTTCATTTCCTTTTCACAGCGTGAAGATATGCTGTGCAGATATTTCGGCAACAGCAGACTGTATCGTGACGGTGCGTCATAAGTGCCGATAGGCGAGGTGTCTGGCGAAAAAGGTATGTTGTTATCAGCTTCTTCAATTCTGAAATGTATAAACATCCATGTTGTACCTTTTTGTATTTTTTTCTTGCCAAAGTGATGTATACCGCTTTTAAGTATCAAAAGCTCGCCTGCCTTGACTTCATAATCGTTATCACCCTCTGTGACGTAAATACAGCCGTCAATTACATATATAAGTACACAGAAATCCGCCACTCTGTCAGCGTGTGTAAAGCTCTCCGATGCGGCAAATAGGCCGCAACCGCAAAGCGTAGGCAGAGAAGTGTTGGTTATAATTATCTCGTTCATGAACATTCTCCATGTTTTTATGCGTTTTATCTATTCAATTAGCTTGCTGGTAAGATTATAATACATATAAAAGAGTAAGTCAAGCGTAAGCTCGGAGAATGGAGAATTATTATGATAACACAGGATAACATAAAGGTTACAGCCTATAAATCCGACGGTTTTATAGGAAAATATCAGAAGCTTATAAGAGATACGGTTATTCCCTATCAGTACAGCGTACTGTGCGATGAAGCACCCGACACGGAAAAGAGCCACGTTGTAAAGAACTTTGAGAATGCCGCAAAGGCACTCCGTGGCGAGGATGTCGGCGACGGCTTTTACGGAATGGTGTTCCAGGACAGCGATGCGGCTAAGTGGATCGAAGCGGCGGCATATTCGCTCGCACTCTATCCTGATGAAAAGCTTTCCGAAACGGTAGACGAGCTTATTGACAAAATCGCCGCCGCACAGGACGAGGACGGTTATCTTGATACATATTTCACTATAAAGGACAGAGATAAGCGCTGGAAGAACCTGCTTGAGGGTCATGAGCTTTATTGCTCAGGTCACATGATGGAGGCGGCTTGTGCTTATTATGAAGCTACAGGCAAGAAAAAGCTTCTCGACGTAATGGAGAAGAACGCAGAGCATATATATAAGCATTTTATCACAGAGCATAACGAGGGCGTTCCCGGTCACCCTGAGGTTGAACTTGCGCTTATGAAGATGTACCGCACAACGGGCAACAAGAAGTGGTTACTGCTGGCAGAGCATTTCATAAACGAGCGTGGTGAAGATCCTCATTTCTATGAAAAGGAAGCGGCAAAGCGTGACTGGACTGTATGGGGCAACGATCCTACAGCACACGACTATCAGCAGAGCGGCAAGCCTGTCAGAGCGCAGAGCGATGCTACAGGTCACGCAGTAAGAGCGGTATATCTGTACACAGGTATGGCACAGCTTTCCGCAAAGAGCGGCGATAATGCGCTTTATGACGCTTGCAAAAGACTGTGGGAGAGCATTACACGCAGAAGAATGTATGTTACAGGCGGTATCGGCTCAACTGTTTTAGGCGAGGCATTCAGCGTTGACTATGACCTGCCGCCCGATACAGCTTATGCAGAAACCTGCGCATCTATCGGTCTTATGTTCTTTGCAAACGCAATGCTCAAAAACGAGCTTATAGGCGAATATGCGGACGTTATGGAAACCGCTTTCTATAATACCGTCCTCGGCGGAATGCAGCTTGACGGTAAGCGCTTCTTCTATGTAAATCCTCTTGAAGTAGTACCGGGTATATCGGGAGTATCTCCCACTCACCGCCACGATCTTCCCGTAAGACCGAAATGGTACGCCTGCGCTTGTTGCCCTCCTAATGTGGCAAGACTTATAACCTCATTCGGTTGCTACGCTTACGGCGAAAACAGCGATATGAGCTTCTGCCATCTGTATGCAGACGGCGAGGTTAAGTTTGAAAACGGCATGGAGCTTGTCTGCAAGACAAATTATCCTTACGATATGACAATAAATTATTCGATAGTAAAGGGTGGCAGACTTGCTGTAAGAATACCCGGCTGGAGCGACACATTCACACTTACACATAACGGCGAAAAGCAGGATATAAAGCCTATCAACGGTTATGTTATCCTTGCTGTAAAGGACGGCGATGAGGTACAGCTTGTTCTTTCCGACACACCTCACTTTGTATATCCGTCTGTGAAGATCCCCGCTGTAAGCGGTATGGCGGCAATTCGCAGAGGTCCGCTTGTATATTGTTTTGAGGGTGCGGACAACGGCGATGTACTGTCGCTTGCGCTTAAGCGTAACGGAAAGATTACTGTATGCCAACCCGATGATGAGCTTGGCGGCGCAACAAAGCTTAAGGTCGAGGCGGTAAGATTTGAAGATAACAGCAAGCCTTACAGCTTTGATGAGCCGAAAGCGACAGAAACTCTCGCAACTGCTATTCCTTATTACACATGGGGTAACAGGGGAGAGAACGCTATGAGAGTGTTCATGCCGCTTTATTAATAACCGATACAGTAAATAAGAAACACCGTATGGAAAAATCCATACGGTGCATTTTTATATCCGTGTCAGATACGACTGCTTATCAGTCCATATCCCAGTTATGCCATACGTTCTGTACGTCATCGTTGTCTTCAAGTGTTTCAAGCAGAAGTCCCATCTTCTTTATCTGTTCTTCGTCGGTCAGTGTTGTGTATGTAGAGGGAACCTGCTCTGCCTCGGCAGAAACTACTGTATAGCCCATATCTCTCAGAGCATTTGCAACGTTTTCAACTTCCTTGGGGTCAGTTGTGATCTCAACACAGCCGTCCTCAAAGCTGAAATCATCTCCGCCTGCTTCAAGAATATCCTCCATAGCCTTGTCTTCGTCAATTGTGCCTTCTTCGTTATCAAGCACAATGATTCCCTTTAAGCTGAACATGAACGATACACAGCCGCTTGTACCCATATTACCGCCGAACTTGTCAAAGTAGTGACGTATTTCGCCTGCTGTTCTGTTTCTGTTGTCTGTAAGGCAGTCAACTATAACAGCTACACCGTTAGGACCGTAGCCCTCGTATACGCAGTTCTCATAGTCGTTCTTTTCTCCGCCGCCTACAGCCTTCTTTATAAGTCTGTCGATGTTATCGTTGGGGATATTGTTTGACTTTGCCTTCTGGATAAGTGTAGCGAGCTTTGCGTTGTTGTTGGGATCTCCGCCGCCTTCCTTGATGGCAACTATTATCTCACGGCTGATCTTGGTAAATACCTTAGCTCTTGCGCCGTCTTTCTCGCCCTTTTTTCTCTTGATAGTACTCCATTTTGAGTGTCCTGACATATCGGTTTTTCCTTTCTGTTATATCAATTAATCTCTTTGAAACCTTTTCCGAGTACCTCTTTGGCGCTCGTGATTATCATAAAAGCCGACTCATCGACTTCTTTTACATAACGTTTGACTTTTACATAGTCGTTTTTTCTTACCGCACAGCAGATGACCTGTTTGTCGTCACCACTGTATGCGCCCTTTCCGCTGAGGAAAGTAACGCCCTTGCCTGCGGTCATTATCTTTTGTGCTATCTCCTCGGACTTGTCGCTGAATATCAGCAGCATTTTGCCCTCATAGCTTCCGTATACGATAATGTCAATTACCTTTGACGATACAAAAATAGTGATTATAGCATACAGTGCCGATTCTATTTTTCCGAAAACGAGTGTAGCAAATACGATAACCGCAAAGTCTGTTGCGAATGTTATCGCTCCGATGCTTATATGCGGAAAGCGCTTGTATATAAGGCGGTTCAGAATATCAGTGCCGCCGCCCGTACCCTCACGGGAATAGCAAAGTCCTAAGCCTGCGCCGATAAGCAGTCCGCCGAATATAGCCGCAAGCATTTCGTTTCCCTCATAGTGGGGAAGATAAGCAAATACATAGTCCGTTGCAATCGTGATAGTGACGATCGAAAGTAATGTTTTGAACATCAGCTTTCTGCCGAGGAATATAAAGCCTATTACTATCAGCGGTATATTTACAATGAAATACAAAACACCTTCGCTCAGTCCCGTAATATGAGCCAAAGCTACGCATATTCCAGATGCACCGCCCGGAGCAATTCCGTTAGGTGCGGTAAAGGTCTTAAGACCGCATGAGAATATAAAGCTTGAAATAATAATGACCGTAATGTCGATCAGCGTGCGTTTTGTTGTTGCCTTCATCGTGATCCTTCTCTCGCAAATTATGTACGCTCGCTTGTGTAAATCTTCTCAAAAAGCTCTTTCATTCTGTCGTTCTGACCCGTAAGGTACAGATAGCCGAACAGAGCCTCTACTCCCGTTGCTCTGCGGTAATCCTTGGGGTTTGATGAGCGGGGAACGTTATTACCCGTAGCATTTCTGCCACGCTTGAATATCTCTGTTTCTTCTTCGGTAAGCTCATCAGCTATCACATCGTAAGCGTAGGACTGAAATCCTGCGTTTACATACTGTACAGCTTTCTTGTGGAGCTTGTCAACAGGCATTGTGCCGAGCTTTACTATCTGCTCACGCACAAATACCTCGTACACGCTGTCGCCGAAAAAGGCAAGTGTAAGACCTCCGAGTGATTTTGCCTCGGCAGGTGTCATAATTTCATACATCATCTCAGATACCTGAATTCAAAGTCGTAGATTGAAACGGTGTCATCTTCCTGTACGCCCATTTCTTCGAGCTTGTCGATAATTCCGCTGAAACGCAGAACTCTCTGGAAATACTGAAGGCTTTCATAGTCCTCCATATTAACCATAGAAAGCACGGGAGCCATAAACGGTGCGTCGACAATGAATATACCGTCCTGCTTTGTGACAGTAAACTCTTTCTTTTTGAGTTCCTGCTCGTCAAGCTCTTTTGCGGTGAGCGGCTGAGCCTCAAAGCGTATCGGAGGCGGCAGCTTGTCAAGCTCACCTGCAATATATTCGATTACCTGTGCAGTACCCTTTGTGGTAGCCGCACTGCATTCAAAGCAAGGAAGTCCCTTATCTTCAATGTACTTTCTAAAATCTGCGATCTGTTCTTCGCTTGCAAGGTCGCACTTGTTCATAACCACTATCTGAGGACGTTCGGAGATTTCTTCCGAGAAATTCCTAAGCTCGTAGTTTATCTTTTCAAAGTCGTCCTTTGGATCTCTGCCCTCAATACCCGAAACATCTACAACATGAACTATAAGACGGCATCTTTCAACGTGTCTTAAGAACGAGTGTCCGAGACCGATGCCCTCGCTTGCACCCTCAATAAGACCGGGTATATCCGCCATTACAAACGACTTTTCACCGACTGTAACAACTCCGAGTACGGGGGTTATAGTAGTGAAGTGATAATTAGCGATTTTTGGCTTTGCGGCGCTTACAACGCTTATAAATGTTGATTTTCCGACATTAGGGAAGCCTACCAGTCCGACATCTGCAAGGAGCTTCAGCTCAAGCGTAACGTTGAACTCTTCGCCGGGGTAACCGGGCTTTGCAAATCTGGGGATCTGACGTGTAGGTGTTGCAAAGTTCATGTTGCCCTTGCCACCTCTGCCGCCCTTTGCAACTACAACAGGCTCGTCATCGGAAATATCCGCAAGTATTCTTCCCGTGTCGCTGTCCTTGACAAGCGTACCTCTCGGTACACGGATTACCGTTGGCTCTGCGCTTTTGCCCGTACAACGTCTTGCACCGCCGTTTTCGCCGTTCGGCGCAATATATTTTTTCTTGTATCTGAAATCAATAAGCGTTGACAGGTTATCGTCGGCTACGAAAACAATATCCGAGCCTTTACCTCCGTCGCCGCCGTCAGGGCCGCCCGCATTCACATATTTCTCTCTGTGAAACGATACGGCGCCGTTACCGCCGTTGCCGGCTTTAATATAAATTTTTACAATATCAACAAACATTTTTACCTCACCTTTGCCGACAGGGTAGTTATATCTGCATATATTCTGTACAAAATCGCACTGAAAATGCAAGACCGCTTAATACACAAAAAAGGCGGGAAATATACCCGCCTTGATTGATTTGAGATTAGTCAGCGTAAACGCTAACCTGCTTGCGATCCTTGCCGAGGCGTTCAAACTTTACCTTGCCGCTTGTAAGAGCGAATAATGTATCATCAGAACCACGACCTACGTTGTTACCTGCGTGAATGTGTGTGCCTCTCTGACGAACGAGGATGTTGCCTGCGAGAACGTACTGACCGTCTGCACGCTTAACACCGAGTCTCTTTGATTCGCTGTCACGACCGTTCTTTGTAGAACCCATACCTTTTTTATGAGCAAAGTGCTGTAAGCTTATTTTAATCATATCTGTTTTCCTTTCATCCTGTGTTTATTAACACTGTTCGGTGCGGACATCTATATGTCCGTATTCTTCTTCAAGAATTGTAAGATGTGTGTAAAAGGATTTTAACATTGTGCAGGCATCGTCCACAAAAGGAGGTTTAAGCCTGAACTTTGCGTAACCGTCATTGTCAGGACGTATGTCCATATCTGCGGCTACACTGAAAAAATCCGTTATCGTATTTACCGTAAGCATAAGCGCACTTGAAACGCCTGCACAGATTATATCGTTTCCGCTTTCTGCGTAACCCGAATGACCTTTAACGGTAAATCCGATGAATTTTTCGCCTTTTACGGCGAATACAGCCTTTATCATAAGACTTATGCGTTGATAGCTTCGATCTTTATCTTGCTGTAGGGCTGTCTGTGACCCATCTTGCGCTTGCTGCTCTTTTTGGGCTTGTATGTGAATACTGTAACCTTCTTAGCCTTGCCGTTCTTGATGAGAGAAGCCTTTACGCTTGCGCCGTCAACGTAAGGTGCGCCTACAACTGCACCGTCGTCCTTGCCTACCATGATAACCTTGTCGATTGTGAACTCGCCTTCAACGTCGAGCTTTTCAACGAAGATCTCATCGCCTTCTTTTACCTGATACTGTTTTCCGCCTGTTTCGATAATTGCGTACATTTTTTCAAACCTTTCTTGCCATTCGGCATCTTGTAAAATTCTCGCTGCTTGAGGTGAAACCGCTTTGTCAAGCCGTTTTCTTAGTTACCCTGCACATGCGGCGATATTATTATATCAAAAGATAAGCGCTTTGTCAAGCGTTTTCTTCTGATTTTTAACATATAGAGCTACTGTACAGCTTATTTGTGCATCGGTTTATTATACGTTGAATCTGAACAGTACAACGTCGCCGTCACGCATGACATAATCCTTACCCTCAAGGCGTACAAGTCCCTTTTCCTTAGCCGCCGCCATGCTTCCGCAAGCCATAAGGTCATCAAATGAAACGATCTCCGCTCTGATGAAGCCCTTTTCAAAGTCGGTGTGTATCTTGCCTGCCGCCTGAGGTGCTTTTGTGCCGTTTGTGATAGTCCATGCACGGACCTCCTGAACACCTGCGGTAAGATAAGATATAAGACCGAGCAGGCTGTAGCCTTGCTTTATTATACGGTTAAGACCCGATTCCTTAAGACCAAGCTCAGACAGGAACATTTCCTTGTCCTCAGCCGACATATCGGCGATTTCAGCCTCTATCTGTGCGCAGATAGGAAGTACGACGCTGTTTTCCGCCTTTGCAATTTCGCATACTGCCTTATACTGCTCGTTCTTCTCAATATCGCCTGTGAAGTCTGATTCGGAAAGATTTGCGGCGTAGATTACAGGCTTGTTTGACAGCAGAGGAGAAGCCTTTACCATTTCAAGCTCAGATTCTGTGTAAGAATACGATCTTGCGGACTTGCCTTCTTCAAGGTGAGCCAGAAGCTTTTCAAGAAATTCCACTTCCGACGCAAGGCTCTTATCGCCTTTCATCTGCTTCTTTTCTCTGTCGATACGGCGCTGTACTATTTCTATATCTGAGAAAATCAATTCAAGGTTGATCGTTTCAATGTCCCTTGCCGCACCTATTTTGCCGTCAACGTGTATTATATTGTCGTCCTCAAAGCAACGTACAACATGAACGATTGCGTCTACCTCACGGATATTTGATAAGAACTTGTTACCGAGACCCTCGCCCTTTGAAGCGCCCTTTACAAGTCCGGCAATGTCAACGAATTCAAGTGTTGCCGGAGTAAATTTTTCGGGATTGTACATTTTTGCGAGTGCGTCAAGACGTTCATCTGGAACTGATACTATACCGACGTTCGGCTCAATTGTGCAGAAAGGATAGTTTGCAGATTCTGCTCCTGCATTTGTAAGTGCATTGAATAAGGTGCTTTTGCCTACATTCGGCAGACCGACCATACCAAGTTTCATTTATTAAGTCAACCTTTCTTTAAGCGGTAACCGCTGTGATAATCCAATACAGTATAACACTAAAAACGACTTTTTTCAAGTACTAAATGATAATTTATTGACTTGAAGGATAAAGTTTAGTATAATAAAAACAGTCTAAAGGTGGTGGTTCTTTGCCCGATATTTATAAGCACGGTTATGAAAACTTCAAAAAAATAACCTTACTTTTCATTCTTCAGATTATTCTCGGAGTTCTTCCGTTTGTACTTCTTGTTGTTTATATAGGATTTTCACTGTATTCCAATGC
>CAVJKI010000048.1:0-10417 GCA_963649995.1 Sodaliphilus sp. | reverse complement strand
AATCCGAACCCGCTGACGCAATTTTTCTATTTTTTCGTACCCCAACTATTGACAAAGAGCCTATAAAAATCCGTGTCAAGCGACACGGATTTTTTCGTTACACTTTATTATTCTGCTGTTTTTATATGTGCAAGCCCGTTTGCGATAAGGCACTGACCTGGATAATACAGGGCAAGACAGAAATTCGAGAACGGTAGATCTATCTCGGAGAAGTACGCCATTAGGAGCATTATATCGGATATAAGGAACAGCACACTGCCAAGCGCAAGTATAAGATTGAATCTGTTCTTTATGCGAAGAAAGTTCATTATTGCTTTGCCTGTCATTACGGAAATTATGAACGCATAGGTTATTCCGATGATTTTCATCATAACCGAGCCGATGTCACGAAGTGGCGAAAACATCATAAACAGCGCTACGGGGATAAATATTATCATTGCAGGGATAAAGTCTGTAAGGCGGTGTTTCTGCATAACCGAATATGCTATAAAATAACAGATATGACCTAAGGCGAAAATCGCCGCACCTGCGATGAAGTTGAGATTTATCGCTATATCCGCACACATGGCAAAGAATACCCCGACAGTCAGAGTGATTGACGGCAGTTTCTTATCGGGAAAGTATTTCAGTGCGTATATCAGGTTTACTGCACCTGCAAGCATAAAGAAAACGCTTGCGGTTACTTTTAGCGGATAGAGGTGGGTTATCATTAGAGCTATATCAAAAGCAAGTGATAAGCCGAGAAAGATTACGTTCAGCGGTAAAACGAGTTTTTTCATATATTTATTTCCTTTTCTTTGAGTTTTAAAGTTCAATATTGACTTTTCGTGTGTATCTCGCAAGCGGATAATCTCCGTCGTGGGATTCTCCGAAAAAGTAAGCTGACATATTTCCTGCCTGTGTAACTCTTGTAACGCCTGCACAGAGCAACAGGTCTGTAAGCTTTACTCTGTCAGCATTGTCGCAGATAAGTCCTGCGGTCTGCAAAAAGCCCTTGGAGCTTCTAAGCGTGCGGATCATGTCCTTTCTCGGAAGCCTTTTAACAAGCACATTGCACATCATCGGTGAAAGCTCAAGCTCGCTGTCGTCTTTTATGATAAGACTGCAACCCTTTCCGCTGAGCGTATCGGGAGAAACCTGCCTTATCCCTATCGCTTCTTCAAGTCGGGCGGTGTAGCTTATGATCGTATCTCTTGCCCGTGTGCCTATGGAGGTATTTCTGTGCTTTCCGACTGCCGCTTCAAGATATGGCAGGAATATTTCACAGAATCGTGAAAGCTCGTTTTTATCATCGGTATCGATGAACACGGTCTGACATGAGCTGCAAAGAAGTTGCCTTGTAGACGCTATATGTTCTGCAAGCGCCGAAAGCTCATCGGTATGATTTACATAATCCGAAATATAACAGAAGCTGAGCTTGTGTCCCCATTCTATCAGCTTTACACCGGGCGGAGCAAGCGAACGCACTGCTTTTACAGCTTCTGTTCCGCCCCAGACAACTATACCGTCGGCAAAGCCTGCGAGCGTCTGGATAGTCCACACATCACTTGACGGAGTATCAAAAATATATATGTAGCGTGACAGCAAAGGCTCATATTCGCAAAGCCGTTTTACTATTTTCACGGATAAGCCCTTGTCGGCTGACGGAAGCTTAAGTATATTTACATTGCCTGCGAGAAGCCCCTCGGCAACGCTCATTACGGGTAAGCCGTCTGCGTTTCCTGCGGCTATGTGGAACAGTACGCCGAGCGGTTTTGTTATTACCAGTATTTTCGGAGTTATGCCGTTTGGAAAATCGGTCGTAAAATCCGTATCGCCAAGCTCGGTTTTCAGCCTGTATTCAAGGTTTTCACGGCTGAGATTGGCAATGATAAGCCGTTTGAAGCGATTCGCATTTTCAACGTCAAGCCCTGAAATTATATCGTCAAAAGTGCCGTTTTCTATATCGGTGCTGATTTTTTCAGCGGCAAGTATGACCTTTTCGGCAGACAGCTTATTATTGCTCAGAGTGTCACATATTCTGCTTTCAAAATCGGCTAACAGCTTGTCACGCATATCATTTTCGTATATTTCGCCGTCAAAAAATATCATACGTTCAGCCCCCTGATTATTTCCTCTGCACCTGCCGCACAGGTCTTTATATCCTCAGGAGCTACCCTGCCGACAATTTCAAGAAACGGCGTTTTCAGTCCGCATGAACATTCACTGCCGTCATGAAGCACGCCGAGGTCATCGGTCATTACGGAAAGGATGGGTGTTGCCATGACCATTGGGGTTATCAGGTTTACAAGTCCTGTTTTACCGTTTTCAAGCGGTTTTAACGTATCAACATCTCTTATTATAACTCTGCTGTAAGCAGGGACATGGAAGTGATGTTCCTTGCAGTCGCAGTATAAGATCGGATGCTCTACCGCCCCGAAAAATTCAATTATATCATTTTCCTTTATGCCGAGTACCTTTTCTGCAAGACGGTAGAAGGATTGCTTGTCGGTCTGCTCCGCATAGAACTGCTTCCAGCCGCCGCCGAGCATAATGCGTGAGCCTTTCGGCATTTTAAGATAAATTTTACGCTCGTCCATTATCCTGAGCAAGAAATATGTGTAGGCAGGGAAGCCCATGAACCTTGTGGGAAAGCGTGAACGGGAATGTTTGACGATTTTGCTTATAATCCTGTCAAAGTCGGGAGAGTAGCCGCCCTTTTTGTAAATCAGAATATAATTACGGCTCAGCGCAGGTGTGAAAAGCGTTGCGCCGAAAGCGGTCTTTGTAACCGCCGTCTTGTTTCCTCTGTGGGGCTTATATCCCATTATGATATAGTGGCAGGGAACATGGGAAAAGAGGCTTCGTATTTTGGATACACGCACGACCATTTTAAGTCCGCACATAAGACCGCCGAGGTCAAAGGCTATCGTGCTTTTTCTGCCGCTTGTGCCTGACGATGTTGCTTTTACAAGAGGGATACAGCCGGTATTCAGCATTTGTTTTTTCTTAAAAAGCAGGGTGGGGATAACGGGTAGCTCAGATGCGTCCAAGGGAGAGGATATACCTAACTTTTCGCATATTCTGCGGTAGTCGTTGCAGTGGGAAACGCAGTAGGTGAAGTTTTCTTTTACGGCTTTGGTAAATAGTTCATCGGAATTATCGGAATACGGGTATTTTACCGAGAAGATCGCTCGTCTGTATTTCATCGGCTTTCCTCCGCCTAATATTTAATATAGTAAAATGATAACATAAAGAGTGCGGTATGTCAATAAACAACGAACGGAGAACAGTTTACTTAATCGGAATGTAACCCGTTACATATCATTGCTGATAATTTCGTGTGAAAACGGCGTAAAATTATCAAAATTCTGTAGACAATGACGGAAATTTGTGATACAATAATACTAATCCCCGTCACAGAGGTTTTTTGTTTTGTGAAATCAAGTAAACGATTACCCGAATTGCGGTCTGCACCGTGATTTGAAAATGTGACGGCATTTTGACAGGCTTATAAAGCAGAAAAATAAAACTGCACAGAAAGGAATTTTTACTATGAAGAACATACCCGATGTGAAGCTCGGAATTGCGGCTGTAAGCCGTGACTGTTTCCCCATGAGCCTTTCAGCTTCAAGATGTGAGGCTGTAGTAAAGGCATGTAAGGAGATCGGTGTTGACGTATTCAAATGTCCCACCACTATCGAAAGCGAAGCACACATGATGCAGGCTCTTGAGGAGCTTAAGGGAGCAGGCTGCAACGCACTTGTTGTATATCTCGGCAACTTCGGCCCCGAATCGGCAGAAACACTGCTCGCTAAGTATTTTGACGGACCTGTAATGTTTGTTGCTGCGGCAGAAGAAACACAGGATAACTTAGTTGGCGGCAGAGGCGATGCTTACTGCGGCGTTCTTAACGCAAGCTACAACTTAGCGCTCAGAAACATTAAGGCATACATACCCGAATACCCTGTAGGAACAGCTACAGAGGTTGCAGATATGATAAAGGATTTCATTCCCGTTGCAAGAGCTGTTATCGGACTGCGTAACTTAAAGGTTATCTCATTCGGTCCCCGTCCTCAGGACTTCCTCGCTTGTAACGCTCCTATCAAGCAGCTTTACAATCTCGGCGTTGAAATCGAAGAGAACTCGGAGCTTGACCTCTATGCCGCATTCAACGAGCATAAGGACGACGCAAGAATCCCCGAGGTTGTTGCAGATATGGAAAAGGAGCTCGGCGACGGCAACAAGATGCCCGGTATCCTGCCCAGACTTGCACAGCTTGAAATCACACTGCTTGACTGGATGGAAGCACACAAAGGCAGCAGAAAGTACGTTGTATTTGCTAACAAGTGCTGGCCCTCATTCCAGACACAGTTCGGCTGTGTTCCCTGCTATGTAAACTCAAGACTTACAGCAAGAGGAATCCCCGTTGCGTGCGAGGTTGATATTTACGGCGCAATCAGCGAATATATCGGTACTTGCGTTTCTGAAGACGTAGTTACACTGCTTGACATCAATAACTCTGTTCCTGCCGATATGTATGTTGAGTCTATCAAGGACAAGTACAACTACACACTCAAGGATACATTCATGGGCTTCCACTGCGGTAATACAGCTTCGTGCAAGCTGACAAGCAAGACTATGAAGTATCAGCTTATCATGCACAGAGGTCTTGAGCCCGATAAGGAGCCCGATATCACAAGAGGTACACTTGAGGGCGATATTGTTCCCGGCGATATCACATTCTTCCGTTTACAGAGCACAGCAGACGCTAAGCTCAGAGCTTACGTTGCCGAGGGTGAGGTTCTCCCCGTTGCTACACGTTCATTCGGCGCTATCGGCGTATTCGCTATTCCCGAAATGGGCAGATTCTACCGCAACGTTCTTATCAAGAAGAACTATCCTCACCACGGTGCAGTTGCATTCGGTCACTACGGCAAGGCTATCTTCGATACACTGAAGTACCTCGGCGTTGAGGATCTTGAATTCAACCGTCCCGCAGGTATGCTGTATGACGGTGAGAATCCTTACGCTAAGTATTGATTTAATATTGAGTAAAACCTGATAAATTACCGCTCCCTGTGATTTTCACGGGGAGCGGTTTTGTATATTCAATTATTTGTTTTCTCCGCACGATTGACAGAATAAATTGTTGGAGCTATTGACTGCTTTGCAATTTTTGCAAATCCAAGTCTCAGCGGCAACATTCTTTTCTTTTCTTAGCAATTTGTTATCGTCACAATTTGTTATCGGCAATTCAGGATTTGACATTGAATTAAGTAATGCAAGATCGGCACTGATTCTTGTGTTCTGGACAATACTGCTTATAGCTCCGAGCAACAATGCAGCACTATGAAAAGAACAGTATGTCACAAAGGCTTTTGCAACTGAGCCAAACAGATATAACAAAAATATCCATACATCAAAAGTTTGCTTATCTCTGCTGCCATACAAAGTTTCGACCTCTTGCGTAACGGATGCGGCTTGTATTGATTGCATAAGGCTTAATATAAGGACTACCGTTGCCATGATACAACCGAGAGTTTCTACTCTTTTGCACCATTTCCAAAGATTCAAGGATAAAGAGTTGGGAGCAATGCAATCTGCAATGCTTGTGGGTATTTTTTTGTTCTGATAACCTTTAAACATATTACTCATAATAAATCTCCTTTTGTAATAAAAAGTCATTAGACAAGAAAAATTCAAAATTCTTATCTTTAACACCATTATAGCTTAATAATATGCTAAAGTCAAGAAAAATCTTATCTTTAACATAAAAGGAGTGCTATGATGAAAATTTATGAATTTGAAGGGAAAAAGAATATATGTGGCGACAGAGTTCATGAAGCTCGCCGCCGTGTTCGCCTTACTCAGCGTGACCTTGCGGCAAAATTGCAGATAGAAGGGGTTATTATAGAAAGAGACAGCGTATCACGTATAGAGATAGGTACACGGTTTGTAGCAGATTATGAATTGCGTGCGCTGTCTTCAATACTCAAAGTATCTGTTGCGTGGTTGCTCGGAATAGAAGATTAGCATTTTTATGAAGTGCAGTAATATCCGCTCCCTGCTAATGTGCAGGGAGCGTAATTTTAACTGCTTGCAAAAACGGCTTTTTTATGGTACAATAAAACTACTTATTGACTAAAGTTTCGCTGTACAGGGGAGTACGGCGGTTGAAAGGATAAAGCTGATGGCAAAGAAAAATTATGACGATAACAGTCTTAAACAGCTGAAAGGACCTGACCAGGTACGACTGCGTCCCGGTGTTATATTCGGCTCGGACGGGCTTGACGGCTGTTGTCACTCCGTGTTTGAAATTCTCTCAAACTCAATAGACGAGGCAAGAGAGGGCTTCGGCAATAAGATAATCGTTACACGCTTCCTTGATAAAAGCATTGAGGTGCAGGATCACGGCAGAGGTATACCGATAGACTTCAATAAAAACGAGGAAAAGTATAACTGGGAGCTTGCTTTCTGCACACTGTACGCAGGCGGTAAGTACGATAACAACAGCGGTGAAAACTACTCATATTCACTCGGCCTTAACGGTCTCGGACTTTGCTCAACACAGTTTGCGGCGGAGTATATGGAGGTCGAGAGCAACAACGGCACATGGATATACGACCTGAGATTTGAAAAGGGATATAACGTCGAAAAGGAAGAACGCGGTTTCCGCCGTCACCAGTCGGATGGAACGACAGGCACAAAAATCAAATGGAAGCCCGACCTTGACGTATTCACCGATATTGACGTACCGTTTGAATACTTTGACGATGTTTTACGCAGACAGGCAGTCGTAAATGACGGTCTTACCTTTGTGTTGAGAAACGAAGTGCGTGACGAGGAAACGGGTGAAACGCATTTTGAGGAGCATACCTATTGCTATGAGAACGGTATCAGCGATTACTTGAAAGAGATCGTCGGCGATACGGCACTCACAACCGAACAGGTATGGAGCGCACAGCGCACAGGTAAGGACAGAGAGGACAAGCCCGAATACAAGGTAAAGATGAAGGTCGCTTTTGTCTTTTCAAATAAGGTACAGCTTATACAGCACTATCACAATTCAAGCTGGCTTGAACACGGCGGCAGTCCCGATAAGGCAATGCAGGCGGCATTTACCGCTCAGATAGACGGCTGGCTCAAAGCCAACAGCAAGTATAACAAGACTGAGGGTAAGATAAAGTTCTCCGACGTATCCGACTGCCTTGTGTTTATATCCTCAAACTTCTCAACACAGACAAGCTATGAGAACCAGACAAAAAAGAGCATAACCAATAAATTCATACAGGAGGCTATGACCGACTGGCTCAAACACCAGCTTGAAGTGTACTTCCTTGAAAATCCCGATGAAGCGGTGAAGATATGCGAGCAGGTACTGATAAACAAGCGCGCCCGTGAGAACGCCGCAAAGGCGAGAGATACCATAAAAAAACAGCTTTCGGGCAAGATAGACCTAGCAAACAGAATACCGAAGTTCGTTGACTGCCGCAGTAAGGATACGGCAAGACGTGAGCTTTATATAGTGGAGGGCGACTCGGCCTTAGGTGCGGTAAAGCAGGCGAGGGACGCTGACTATCAGGCGGTAATGCCCGTAAGAGGTAAGACGCTCAACTGCCTTAAGGCAAGCTATGACAAGATATTCAAGAGTGAGATAATCACCAACCTTATGAAGATACTCGGCTGCGGCGTTGAGGTAAAGGCTAAGGCGAATAAAGACCTTTCAACCTTTGACTTAAATAATCTCAGATGGGAAAAGATAATAATCTGTACCGATGCGGACTATGACGGCTATCAGATAAGAACGCTTATACTGACTATGCTGTACAGACTTGTTCCGACTGTAATAGAGCAGGGATTTGTATATATCGCAGAGTCACCGCTCTATGAGATAAACAGCAAGGATATGACCTACTTTGCCTATACGGAAGCGGAAAAACAGAGAATACTTGCGGATATAGGCGACCAGAAATACAAGATACAGCGTTCAAAGGGTCTTGGTGAGAACGAACCCGAAATGATGTCGCTTACTACCATGAACCCCGAAACAAGACGGCTTATAAGAGTAATGCCTGAGGACGCACAGAAAACGCAGGAGATATTCGAGCTTCTGCTCGGTGATAACCTTGACGGAAGAAAGGATTATATCCGTGACTACGGCTATAAATACCTTGACGATATAGACGTATCGTAAGACGGAGGATATATGGAAATCAACAGGATCGAAGTAATATCGGCGGTTGTGTCGGAGATGATAGCGTCGCTCCCCGAAGAAAGACGGCAGAAAGCGTATGTTCATCTATACGGCACGGCGCAGACGGCAGGACTTATCGCACTGCGCAGAGGAGTGAACGCAGAGCTTGCGCAGATATGCGGACTGCTCCATGACTATTATAAATTACAGACGGGCATTGACGAAAACCATGCAAAGGACGGAGCAGACGCAGTAATGCCGATACTTGCGAAAACGGGACTTTTCAGCGTGTGCGAGATAGGCAATATAACAAGAGCTATTGCAAACCACAGCGATAAGGAAAACGTGGGACTTCCGCTTGACGAGGTGCTGAAGGATGCGGATATTTTACAGCACGTCTTGCAGAACACAACGCTCCCGATAAGAGATAAATATGAAAAACGCTTTGAAAAGCTGAAAAAAGAGTTTTCACTCTGATACAAATCAGGCTAAAAAGAGGTATAGATTTTGAAAAAAGGAAAAAACGAAAAGAGCGAGAAGAAAATCGCTCCAAATAAAAACGCTTATATAGAGGGCGCAGGCATTGTTGAAAATCAGCCGATAACCGATACGCTGACAGAAAACTATATGCCGTATGCGATGAGCGTTATAGTTTCCCGTGCGCTCCCTGAAATTGACGGCTTCAAGCCGTCCCACAGAAAACTGCTTTATACCATGTATAAAATGGGACTGCTGACGGGAGCGAGAACTAAGTCCGCAAACATTGTCGGACAGACGATGAAATTAAACCCTCACGGTGATATGGCAATATACGAAACGATGGTAAGACTTGCAAGGGGCAACGAGGCACTTTTACACCCGTATGTTGACAGTAAGGGTAACTTCGGTAAGGCATATTCAAGGGATATGTCGTTTGCGGCGTCACGATATACAGAAGCAAAGCTCGACCCTATCTGTGCGGAGATATTTGCGGATATTGACCGTGATATAGTTGACTTTGTACCGAACTACGATAACTCCATGACCGAGCCTGTACTGCTCCCCACAAGATTCCCTGCGGTACTTGTAAACAACAATGTAGGTATCGCCGTATCTATGGCAAGCAATATCTGCTCGTTCAACCTGTCGGAGGTGTGCGAAACAGCCGCCGCACTGATGAAAAATCCCGATCATGATATAATATCTACATTAAAAGGTCCTGATTTCCCCGGCGGCGGATTTATATTGCAGGACGAGAACGAGCTGCGCCGTATATATGCCACGGGACGAGGCAGTGTCAAGGTACGCAGTAAGTATATCTATGACAAAGCGGCAAACTGCATAGAAGTGACTGAAATTCCGCCTACGACGACTATCGAAGCCATTATAGACAAGATAGTTGAACAGGTAAAGCTGGGCAAGCTGAAAGAGATTTCAGATGTCCGTGACGAATCGGATTTATCGGGTCTTAAGATAACTATCGACTTAAAGCGTGGACAGGACAGCGAGGCGGTAATGAAAAAGCTGTTCAGAATTACCCCCTTGCAGGACGTGTTCTCCTGTAACTTCAATATCCTTGTCGGCGGTATTCCGAAGGTCATGGGCGTTGCAGAGATACTTGAGCAGTGGACGGACTTCAGAATCACTTGTGTAAAGAGAAAGACAAAGTTTGAGCTTGCAAGGAAGAAAGAAAAGCTTCACCTGCTGACAGGTCTTAAAAAGATCCTGCTTGATATAGACAAGGCTATAAAAATTATCCGTGAAACAGAGGACGACGCAGAGGTCGTACCCAACCTCATGATAGGCTTCGGCATTGACGAAACTCAGGCAGAATATGTAGCTGATATAAAGCTGAGAAATATCAATAAGGGTTATATCTTAAAGCGTATCGAGGAGATAGACAGCTTAAAGGAAGAAATAGCCGATATGGAGGATATTCTTTCTTCCGAGCGCAGAGTAAAGCAGATAATAATTTCCGAGCTCGGTGAGATAGCCAAGAAGTACGGCAAGCCCAGAAAGACAATGTTCATCTACGGTGCGGAAGATGAGGAGAACGAGGCAGCGGAAGAAATACCCGATTATCCCGTAAATCTGTTCTTCACCCGTGAGGGATATTTCAAGAAGATCACTCCGCAGTCGCTGAGAATGAGCGGCGAGCAGAAGCTTAAGGAAAACGATGAAATAATCGTGACATATGAGGGCACGAACCGCGCGGAGCTTTTGTTCTTCACTGATAAATATCAGGTATATAAGGCGAGAGCC
>CAVJKI010000047.1:3253-10457 GCA_963649995.1 Sodaliphilus sp. | reverse complement strand
CTATAGAAGAGTGCAAGGAGCGTGATACGACTTACGCCGCACCCTTAAGAGTAAAGGCACAGCTCAGAAACACCGAAACGGGTGAGGTTGTTGAAAATGAGATATTCATGGGCGACTTCCCTCTGATGACAGACAGCGGAACCTTCGTTATCAACGGTGCGGAGCGTGTAATAGTTTCACAGCTCGTTCGTTCTCCAGGCGTTTATTACGGCTTTGACTACGATAAGACGGGTAAGAAGTTATTCAAGTCAACTGTTATCCCGAACAGGGGCGCATGGCTTGAATATGAGATGGATTCAAACGACATCTTCTATGTCCGTATAGATAAGAACAGAAAGATACCTGCAACCACATTTATCCGTGCGCTCGGTATCAGCAGCGACGACGATCTTGTAGACCTGTTCGGCGAAGACCCCAGAATCGTTCAGACAATACAGGAAAAGGACGCTACAAAGAATACAGAGGAAGCGCTTCTTGAGGTCTACAGAAAGTTGAGACCCGGTGAGCCTCCTACGGTTGATTCAGCCAAGACCCACCTCAACAACCTTTTCTTTGACGCAAAGAGATACGACCTTGCAAGATTCGGCCGTTACAAATACAATAAAAAGCTCGGCGTTGCTTCAAGAATTGCGGGACACAAGGCGGCTCAGCCGATAATTGATCCCACAACAGGTGAGATACTTGTTGACGAGAATGAGTTCATCAATGCTGAAAAGGCATACGCAGTAGAGCAGGCAGGCGTTAAGGAATGTGTTATCTTCTCTGAAGAAAAGATAGCAAAGGTACTCGGCAACGGCATGGTCGATATTGCAGGCTACATTCCCGAATCAATCGACGCTGAGGCGCTCGGCATCAACGAGAAGGTATGCTACAGCGTACTGCGTGAGATTCTTGACAAGTGCGGCGATGATATTGAAGCACTTACGGAAGAACTCTCAAACAGAGTTGAAGATCTTATCCCCAAGCATATCACTCTTGACGATATATTCGCAACAGTAAGCTACTTTGTCAACCTTTGCGAGGGTGTCGGTGAAGTAGACGATATAGACCACCTCGGTAACAGAAGAATCCGCAGCGTAGGCGAGCTTTTACAGAATCAGTTCCGTATAGGCTTTGCCAGAATGGAAAGAGTTATCCGTGAACGTATGGGTCTTCAGTCACAGGAAGGCGACAAGGTAACTCCCAACGCACTTATTAATATCCGCCCTGTTGTAGCGGCTATAAAGGAATTCTTCGGTTCTTCACCGCTTTCACAGTTCATGGATCAGAACAACCCGCTTGCTGAGCTTACTCATAAGAGAAGACTTTCAGCCCTCGGTCCCGGCGGTCTTTCCCGTGACCGTGCAAGCTTCGAGGTACGAGATGTTCACTATTCACACTACGGCAGAATGTGTCCTATCGAAACTCCCGAAGGTCCTAACATCGGTCTTATCTCTTACCTTGCATCATTTGCAAAGATCAACAAGTACGGCTTTATCGAAGCTCCTTACCGTAAGGTCGACAAGGAAACAGGCGTTGTACTTGATGAAGTAACCTATATGACTGCCGATGTAGAGGATAACTACGTTGTCGCTCAGGCTAACGAGCCTCTTGATGAGCAGGGCAGATTCGCAAGAAAGCGTGTTAACGCACGTTTCCGTGAGGAGATACTTGAAGTTGACCGTGACCGTGTTGACTACATGGACGTTTCACCTAAGATGGTTGTTTCTGTAGCTACGGCAATGATCCCGTTCCTTGAAAACGACGACGCAAACCGTGCTCTTATGGGTGCTAACATGCAGCGTCAGGCAGTACCGCTGATGGTAACACAGAATCCTATCGTAGGTACAGGTATGGAGTACAAGGCTGCGGTAGATTCAGGCGCGGTTGTAGTTGCAAAGGAAGGCGGTGTAGTTACAAAGTGCAGTGCCGATGAGATAGTTGTTACAGACAACAATGGTGTTGAACACAGCTACAAGCTTATCAAGTTCAAGCGTTCAAACCAGGGTACCTGTGTAAACCAGCGTCCTGCTGTTTCAAAGGGCATGGAAATCAAGGTGGGTGACGTTCTTGCGGACGGACCTGCTACAAGCCAGGGTGAAATTTCACTCGGTAAGAATGCTCTTATCGGCTTCATGACATGGGAAGGTTATAACTATGAGGACGCCGTTCTCATTAACGAGAAGCTTGTTTATAATGATGTTTACACATCAATCCACATAGAAGAATACGAACTCGAATGCCGTGATACAAAGCTTGGACCTGAAGAAATCACAAGAGAGATCCCCAATGTATCCGAAGATGCGCTCAAGGATCTTGACGAACGCGGTATTATCCGTATCGGCGCTGAGGTTCACTCAGGCGATATTATGGTAGGTAAGGTAACACCCAAGGGTGAAACAGAGCTTACCGCAGAAGAAAGACTGCTCCGTGCTATCTTCGGCGACAAGGCAAGAGAAGTAAGAGATAATTCGCTCCGTGTACCTCACGGCGAAAGCGGTATCATTGTTGACGTAAAGGTGTTCACAAGACAGAACTGTGATGAACTTTCTCCCGGTGTCAACATGGTAGTAAGATGCTATATAGCTCAGAAGCGTAAGATTTCTGTCGGCGATAAGATGGCGGGACGTCACGGTAACAAGGGTGTTGTTTCCCGTATATTAAAGCAGGAGGATATGCCTTTCCTCCCCGACGGTACTCCTCTTGATATAGTACTGAACCCCCTCGGCGTTCCTTCTCGTATGAATATCGGTCAGGTACTTGAAGTACACCTCGGTTATGCTTGTAAGGCTCTTGACTGGCAGATAATGACACCTGTATTTGACGGCGCACACGAAGCCGACATCAGAGCTTGCTTTGAAAAGGCTGAGGCAGAGCGTGCAAACTACAAGGATAAGGATACCGCAAAGATCGACTTCTCAAAGATTCCCATGCGTGCAGACTGCAAGACACAGCTTGTAGACGGCCGTACAGGCGAGAAGTTTGACAGCCCCGTAACAGTCGGCTATATGTACTATCTTAAGCTCCACCACCTCGTTGATGATAAGATTCACGCACGTTCAACAGGTCCTTACTCACTGGTAACGCAGCAGCCTCTCGGCGGTAAGGCTCAGTTCGGCGGACAGCGTTTCGGCGAAATGGAAGTTTGGGCGCTTGAAGCTTACGGTGCGGCTTATACACTTCAGGAAATCCTTACAGTTAAGTCCGATGATATTGTAGGACGTGTAAAGACTTATGAAGCTATCGTTAAGGGCGATCCCGTTCCTAAGGCAGGCGTTCCCGAAAGCTTTAAGGTTCTGTTCAAGGAGCTTCAGTCACTCGGTCTTGATATTAAGGTGCTTGACGCTGATAAGAATGAAATCGACCTGAAGCAGACTTACGAAGAAGACGATGAATACGGTCAGGCTGCCGGCGAGGATACGTTTGACTATGTAGCTGAGGACGGCTCGCTTGATGACGGCTTCATCACAAAGGATATTGACGAAGACAGCGAATTCTATGCCGATAAGGAAGATGAAGATGATTTCGATATCGACTTCAACGAAAATGACGCTGACGACTCGTTTGACGAATAACGATCAGACGATATTTAAGCATTGGCATTAACAGAAAAGCGTGTGTTATCACACATAAACTTCTATAGAAAGAATTGAGGTCTGTAAATTGGCATATAAAACATTTGATTCAATGAAGATCGGTCTTGCTTCTCCGGATCAGATCCGTGCATGGAGCTACGGCGTTGTTGAGCGTCCCGAAACAATTAACTACAGAACACAGAAGCCTGAAAGAGGCGGTCTGTACTGCGAAAGAATATTCGGTCCTACAAAGGACTGGGAATGCTCTTGCGGTAAGTACAAGAGAATTCGTTTCAAAGGCAAAATATGTGAGCGTTGCGGCGTTGAAGTAACACGCAACAAGGTAAGACGTGAGCGTATGGGTCACATTGAGCTGGCTGCTCCCGTTTCACACATCTGGTATTTCAAGGGTACACCCAGCCGTATCGGTCAGGTGCTTGACATATCACCCAAAAGACTGGAAGAAGTACTTTACTTCACAAAATATATCGTTGTTGATCCCGGCGATACAGTTCTCACAAAGAAGCAGATACTCACCGAAAAAGAGTACGCTGACATGAGAGAGCGTTATGAAGATGATTTCAGAGCTGAAATGGGCGCTGAGGCTATCAAGGAGCTTCTTTGCGAAATCGACCTTGATAAGCTCTCGGAGGAGCTTAAGAAGGAGCTTGAGGATACACAGCAGGGACAGAAAAGAGTAAAGCTTCTCAAGAGACTGGATGTTATCGAAGCGTTCAGACTCAGCGGTAACCGTCCCGAATGGATGATTCTTGACTGTATCCCCGTAATTCCACCGGATCTTCGTCCTATGGTAATGCTGGACGGCGGCAGATTCGCAACCTCCGATTTGAACGATCTGTACAGACGTGTTATCAACAGAAACAACCGTCTTACAAAGATGAAGGAGTTGCACGCACCTGACATCATCATCAGAAACGAAAAGAGAATGCTTCAGGAGGCTGTTGACGCACTTATTGATAACGGCAGACACGGCAGAGCAGTAACAGGACCTTCAAACCGTCCGTTAAAGTCTCTTTCGGATATGTTAAAGGGTAAGCAGGGACGTTTCCGTCAGAACCTTCTCGGTAAGCGTGTTGACTACTCAGGACGTTCAGTTATCGTCGTTGGTCCTGACCTTAAGATGGATCAGTGCGGTCTTCCCAAGGAAATGGCTATCGAGCTGTTCAAGCCTTTTGTAATGAAAGAGCTTTCAAAGCGCGGTATAGCAAACAATATAAAGAGCGCAAGAAAAATGGTAGAGCAGGCAAAGGATTCTGCTGTATGGGACGTACTTGAGGAAGTTATCAAGGATCACCCCGTACTGCTTAACCGTGCGCCTACACTGCACAGACTTGGTATTCAGGCGTTTATGCCCGTGCTGGTTGAGGGTCGTGCAATTAAGCTTCATCCTTTGGTTTGTACAGCGTTCAACGCCGACTTCGACGGCGACCAGATGGCTGTTCATCTTCCTTTGTCGGAAGAAGCTCAGAACGAAGCAAGAACACTTATGCTTGCGGCTAAGAACCTGTTGAAGCCCTCAGATGGACGACCTGTTACCGTTCCTACACAGGATATGGTACTCGGCTCGTACTACCTGACAATTGATAAACCCGGCGAGAAGGGCGAGGGCAAGGTATTCCGTGACTTCAACGAAGCTATCATGGCTTACAATGAAGGCGACATTACGATTCACTCTGCTATAAAGGTAAGAGTTACGAAAGATGTCGGCGGAGATCACCCCGAAACAAAGATAATCGACGCTACAGTAGGTCGTATCATATTCAACGAGCATATACCCCAGGATCTCGGATTTGTTGACAGAAACGATCCCGATAAGAAGTTTGATCTTGAAATCGGATTCAAGGTAAGAAAGAAAGAGCTCGGACAGATTATCGACAAGTGCCTTAAGGTACACGGTACTCCCATGACTGCACAGGTGCTTGATAAAATCAAGGCAATGGGCTATAAGTATTCAACAAAGGCGGCTATTACGGTTGCTGTATGCGATGCTACTATACCGCCCGAAAAGAAGGATATACTTGCCGACGCTGATGAAAAGGTTCAGGAAATCAACGAGTACTTCAACAACGGCTTTATTTCAAATGCTGAAAGAAAATCCGCCGTACTCAGTGTATGGAACCAGGCTACAGCAGATGTTACCACAGCACTTACAAAGGGTCTTGACGATTACAACCCCATCTACATGATGGCTGACTCAGGAGCCCGTGGTAGTACAAACCAGATAAGACAGCTTGCAGGTATGCGTGGACTTATCGCCAACACATCGGGTGAAACAATCGAAATCCCGATCAGAGCAAACTACCGTGAAGGTCTTAATATCCTCGAATACTTCATTTCTTCAAGAGGTGCGAGAAAGGGTCTTGCGGATACAGCGTTAAGAACAGCCGACTCAGGTTACCTTACTAGACGTCTTGTTGACGTATCGCAGGAGGTTATTGTAAGAACTGATGACTGCGGTACAACAGACGGTATTGATATTTACGAAATCCGTGAAGGCAAGGAGCTTATCGAATCGCTCGAAGAACGTCTTACAGGCAGATACCTTGCTGAAGATTTTGTCGATGAAAACGGTGAAGTGCTTGTTTCAAAGGATAAGCTGATGACGGAAGCCGACGCAAAGACGATTGTTGCCGCAGGTGCAAAGACAGTCAAGATACGTTCTGTTCTTACCTGTCACGCTGAGCATGGCGTTTGCGCTAAGTGCTACGGCTCATCACTTGCAAACGGCAAGAAGATCACAATAGGCGAGGCAGTTGGTATTATCGCCGCTCAGTCGATCGGCGAACCCGGTACACAGCTTACGATGAGAACGTTCCATACAGGTGGTATCGCATCTGCGGAGGATATTACACAGGGTCTTCCCCGTGTCGAGGAACTGTTTGAGTCACGCCGTCCCAAGAATGCGGCTATTATGGCTAAGCACAGCGGTAAGGCGAGAATCGACGAGATCAAGAAGACAAGACACGTTATCATTACAAGCGAGGACGGAGAGGAACATCCTTATCCCGTACCGTTCGGCTTTAAACTCAGAATCCAGGACGGCGATTACATCAATGCAGGCGAAACTCTTACAGAAGGCAGCGTAAATCCTCACGATGTACTTGAGGTCAAGGGTGAAGAAGCAGTTCAGAACTATATCATTGCCGAGGTTCAGAAGGTTTACCGCTTACAGGGTGTTGATATTAACGATAAGCATATCGAAGTTATCGTTCGTCAGATGATGAGAAAGGTTCGTGTAACCGATCCCGGCAGCAGCTATCTGCTTCCCGGCTCTGTTATCGACAAGACAGAGCTTGTCAGAATCAACAAGGAGCTTGAAGAACGTAAGGAAGCAGGTGAGCAGGTTGAGCCTGTACAGTGCGAAGCAGTACTGCTCGGTATCACAAAGGCTTCACTTGCAACAGACAGCTTTATGTCAGCCGCATCATTCCAGGAAACGACGAGAGTTCTTACCGATGCCGCTATCCACGGCAAGGTAGATCCTCTGCTCGGTCTTAAGGAAAATGTAATCATAGGTAAGCTCATTCCTGCCGGAACAGGTCTTGAGGCTATGGAAAAGGAAAAGGAAGAGCGTGAAAAGGTAGCTGAGTCTGAAGACGAAACATCATACACAGATGATGAACAAATTG
>CAVJKI010000047.1:0-3243 GCA_963649995.1 Sodaliphilus sp. | reverse complement strand
CAAATTGGCGAAACTGCACAAAACTAAAAAATAAATAAGCTCAAAGGCGACGATTGTTACAAAGTTTTGACGGTAAAACGAAAAAGCTTGACAATCGCCGTCTTTTTGTATATAATATTTAAATGTGTGCAGAATAAATGCGTAAAAGCGTCATTCTGTGGCACAAAATTTTAATAATATTGCAAGGAGGTGTAACATTTGCCAACCTTTAACCAGCTTGTTCGTAAGGGCAGAGCAGTTGCAGAAAAGAAGTCTAAGGCTCCCGCACTGCAAAAGAGCATGAACACTCTTAAGAAGGAAACAGTAGATATGTCTTCTCCCCAGAAAAGAGGCGTATGCACAGCTGTTCGTACTGCTACCCCCAAGAAGCCTAACTCGGCTATGAGAAAGATTGCCAGAGTAAGACTTTCCAACGGTTATGAAGTTACTGCTTATATTCCGGGTATCGGACACAAACTGCAGGAACACAGCGTTGTACTGATCCGTGGCGGCCGTGTTAAGGATCTCCCCGGTGTACGTTACCACATCATCAGAGGTACACTCGATGCTCAGGGTGTTGACGGAAGAATGCAGGGCAGATCTAAGTACGGAGCTAAGCGTCCGAAGGCTGGTGCGAAAAAAGCGTAACTGATGACTTTTAGCCACTGTTGTGGAGTAATATATATTATTACCTCTGCAATTGGACGGCGGGAGTTAATCGCTTTCGAGTACCGATGATTTTCATTTTTTATGAAGGAGGGAAGTAAAGTGCCAAGAAGAGGTAATGTTCCTAAGCGTGATGTATTACCCGATCCTATGTACGGCTCAGAGCTCGTAACAAGACTCGTAAACAATATCATGCTCGACGGCAAGAAGGGTGTTGCTCAGAAGATCGTATACGGTGCATTTGACATCGTAGCCGAGAAGTCAGGTAAGGGCGCACTTGAAGCTTTTGAAGAAGCTATGGAAAATATCATGCCTCAGTTAGAGGTAAAGGCTCGCCGTGTCGGCGGTGCCACATATCAGGTTCCTATGGAAGTTCGTCCCGAAAGAAGAAGAACTTTAGGTCTGAGATGGATTACTCTGTACGCTAGACAGAGAAACGAAAAGACAATGAAAGAAAGACTTGCAAACGAGATCCTCGACGCTATGAACGGTCAGGGTGGAGCTTGCAAGAAGCGCGATGATACACACAGAATGGCTGAAGCTAACAGAGCTTTCGCACATTACAAGTGGTAATCAATAAAACGGAGGAAATATGGCTAGAGACGTAACTCTTGAAATGACCCGTAATATTGGTATCATGGCTCACATCGACGCAGGTAAGACAACTACAACCGAGCGTATCCTGTTCTACACCGGTATTAATCATAAGATCGGTGAGACCCACGACGGTTCTGCTACGATGGACTGGATGGAGCAGGAGCAGGAAAGAGGTATCACAATCACCTCTGCCGCTACTACTGCATACTGGAAGAAGCACAGAATCAATATTATAGATACTCCCGGACACGTTGACTTTACTGTTGAAGTTGAGCGTTCGCTGAGAGTTCTTGACGGTTCTGTTACGGTTTTATGTGCTAAGGGCGGTGTAGAACCCCAGTCAGAAACTGTATGGCGTCAGGCAGATAAGTATCATGTTCCGAGAATGGCATACATCAACAAGATGGACATCATGGGTGCTGACTTCTATAACGTTGTAAGCATGATGAAGGACAGACTTAAGTGTAATGCTGTTCCGATACAGCTCCCTATCGGTTCCGAAGATACATTCAGAGGTATCGTAGACCTTATCGAAATGAACGCAGACATCTACTATGATGATCTCGGTAAGGACATGCGTGTGGAAGAAATTCCGGACGACATGAAGGAGAAGGCTCAGGAATACCACGATGCACTCATCGAGGCAGTTGCTGAGCAGGACGAGGAACTTATGAATAAGTACCTCGAAGGTGAAGAAATCACCGTTGATGAAGTAAAGGCAGTACTCAGAAAGGCTACGATCGATAACGAGATCGTTCCCGTAACCTGCGGTACTTCTTATAAGAATAAGGGCGTACAGAAGCTCCTCGATGCTATCGTTGACTATATGCCCTCTCCTCTCGATGTTCCTTCAATCAAGGGTGTTAACCCTGAAACAGGTGAGGAAGTTGAAAGACACGCAGGCGACGATCAGCCGTTCTCCGCACTTGCTTTCAAGATTGCTACAGACCCGTTCGTTGGTAAGCTCTGCTTCTTCAGAGTATATTCAGGTACGGTTGCTGCCGGCACAACAGTCCTCAACGCAACTAAGGACAAGAAGGAGCGTATGGGACGTATTCTTCAGATGCACGCTAACCACAGAGCAGACCTCGAAGTTTGCTACTGCGGCGATATCGCTGCTGCTGTTGGTGTTAAGAACACAACAACAGGTGATACACTGTGTGACGAAGATCACCCCGTAATCCTTGAGTCTATGGAATTCCCCGAGCCTGTTATCTCGCTCGCTATCGAACCCAAGACCAAGGCAGGTCAGGAAAAGATGGGTATTGCTCTTGCAAAGCTTGCAGAGGAAGACCCCACTTTCAGAACCTACACAAATGAGGAAACAGGTCAGACAATCATCGCCGGAATGGGCGAGCTCCACCTCGAAATCATCGTAGACAGACTTCTCCGTGAATTCAAGGTTGAGGCTAATGTCGGCGCTCCTCAGGTTGCATATAAAGAGACAATTACAACTAATGCTGATGTTGATACAAAGTATGCACGTCAGTCAGGTGGTAAGGGTCAGTACGGTCACGTTAAGCTCCACGTTTACCCGAACGAGTCCGGCAAGGGCTATGAGTTCGTTAACGCAATTGTCGGCGGTGCTATTCCCAAGGAATACATTCCCGCAGTTGATGCAGGTATTCAGGGCGCTTTACTGTCCGGCGTTCTTGCAGGCTATCAGACAGTTGATGTAAAGGTTGAGCTTTATGATGGTTCATACCACGAAGTCGACTCATCTGAAATGGCATTCAAGATCGCAGGTTCAATGGCTATCAAGGAAGCTTGCCGTAAGGCAAACCCTGTAATCCTTGAACCTATCATGAAGGTAGTTGTTACAGTTCCCGAAGAATACATGGGCGATGTTATCGGCGACTTAAGCTCACGTCGTGGCGAAATTCAGGGTATGGAAGACAGAAACGGTGTTAAGCAGATCAATGCTTTCGTTCCTCTGTCGGAAATGTTCGGTTATTCAAACGACCTGCGTTCTAAGTCACAGGGTCGTGGCCAGTATGTAAT
>CAVJKI010000046.1:0-10738 GCA_963649995.1 Sodaliphilus sp. | reverse complement strand
CGACAGGCTTTCATTCTGCCGTTCCAGCTTTCTCTTGTAAAATGCACGCTGAGCGGATATTCTTCGCTGTATACCTTGTCAAAATAAGCGTCATAGAACGGCGGTATATGTATCGGGTGCATGGCTTCGCCCTTGCCGCTCCAGTCGGGATTATATTTCAGTACAAGCTCCTCGCTCATGCCTGCAAGCTTATCTTCATACGGAAGCCACGCCATATAGAGAACAACAAGACTTCCGCCGCTTTTCAGCATACGTCTGAACTTCGGTATAAGCTTTTCATGGTCAAAATACCAAAAGCACTGACAAGCGGTTATAACGTCAAACGAATTGTCGGGGAAAGACAGATTCTCGGCGGCGACCGCAATATAGCTTATGTCCGTACCCTGTGACAGCAGTTTTGCCTGTTCTATCTGCTCGGGTGAAATATCCGCACCTGTCCACTTTGCGCCAAAGCGCAGCATATTACGGGGAATCACTCCCGTACCCGTGCCTATATCCAGAACACTCTGCCCCGATACGCAAAGTCCCCTTTCGGTTATCCTGCGGTAAAATTCATCGGGATATAATTGCGGTACTTAGCGTAATCCCGTGACGTTCTCCCCCAGTCGAACGCCTTGCCGTTATCAATATTGCTGCCTTTTATATTCATAGAAATTCCTTTACAAATTACCGCCGCTGTGTTTTTCACGGCGGCGGTGCAGTTGTAATAATTTACTTTTCTTCGTTACCCGCAAGCTGTGAGGGGTGCTTTTTGAAGAAATCAACTCTCGGCTCAAGGAACTTAAGCTGATGCTCGCTTTCACCGTTGCAGAAATAATCCATTCTTTCAAATACATGATCCCAGCTCCAGAAATCCTCACCGAATCCGAGATACTCTCTGAGCATTTCCGTACCCTCGGGAGCGAGGGGGTGAAGAAGCAGTGAAGCAACTCTTATATAGTGGAACACATTGATAAGCGTTTTCTTGCGAAGCTCGTTATCGTCTGCGGCATCCGCCTCACGGCTGAGCTTTGACCATACCTTGCTTGACTTTCTTACCAGCGAGTCAAGAACATAGGTTACCTGGTGAAACTCAAACTTGTACATATAACGCTCGTATTCAAGTATTGCCTTTTCGCACTCTGCGATAACGTCCGCATCGGGTGTGCCTACGGGCATCTTTCCGTCAAAATACTTCTGAGCATAATAGAAGCATGAGCGGATTGCTCTGTTGAATACGTTAGAGAGCAGGAAGCCTTCCTTTACAACAGGATCGTTGTCCTCAGGCTTTGCATCGGGGTTGTAGGGCTTAGGCTGGAAGCTTACGCTCCTAGTACCAAGTCCCAGTCCGAGCCAGTGCATACGGAGCTGTTCTGCTGTATAGTAGTTCAGCAGGTCTGCCGCCATAGGAGGCTTTATAGAGCCGCTGCTGCTTGCCTTCTTGTCAAGGAACAGGATGTGGTTGTTGGCAACGAGGATAGGTAACTGCATTTCGCCGTCCTCAGGGTCGGAGGTTATCTCGCCTTTTTTCAGCGCCATAAACATTGCCATTTCGGCAACGCCGTAGAAATAGATATTATCCGAGCCGATAAACTGATATACCTGAGCGTCCTTGGAACACCAATAATCCTTGTAATGCTCCATGTCAATGCCCTTGCTCTTGAGATAAGCGCAGGTGAATGAGATAGGTGCCCAGAGCGATTCGGGCCATACCCATACGGTAAGTCCTTTTTCATCTTCAAGGTTGGGAGCCTTTACGCCCCATTCGATATTACCTGTAAGTCTGAACGGAACAAGCGTCTTACCTGTTCTGAAACGCAGACCGTGATGTGCCATTATTTCGGTAGCCGTGTCACGCTCGTCAAGCGTGTCAAAGCATATCGTGAAAGACGGCTTCTTGGGATCGTCTGTCAGTGTATGATGTGCAAGCAGGTCCTTTATCTTTTCATAGTCCTCACGCAGTTCTTTCTTGATATGAACGACAGGCGGCTCAAGGAACTCGCCGATAGTCTTTGAAACGAGCGAACGCACGTTAGGCATTTTCTTTATTCTGTCTACATACTCGCCAAGGAGCTTTGTATACTCCGTAAGGCGGAAGTACCAGTTTACAACGTCACGCATTACGGGAGTTTCGCCTGTAAGCGTACTCTTGGGATCAATAAGGCTTGACGGCATATACTGATGTCCGAGGTCGCACTCGTCGGCATAACCCTTTTCCGACTGACAGCCGAGAACGGGGCATTTGCCTATTACCTGTCTGCCGTTTAAGAACACGCCTGCCTTTTCGTCATAAAACTGCGATGTGGTGATTTTTTCAAGCTGACCGTTCTCATACAGTCTTCTGATGAATTTATCCGATACCATATCGTGTATTCTTGCAGGCTCGTCAAGCGCCGAAGCACCGAATAGATCAAGACTTATATCATAATCTCTCAGCGTCTTTTCCTGACTCTCGTGATTTCTTCTTACGAAATCCTCGATCGTGCCGTCAAATTCTCCGCTTTCCTTAAGCTTTCTGTAGCTTTCTGCAATCGGTGAGCCGTAGCAGTCTGTACCCGATACGAAAATTACATTATCCTTACCGATACGGTCACGCAGGAATCTTGCATAGGTATCGGCAAAAACAAACACGCCGCCGACATGGCCGAAATGAAGCTGTTTATTGCCGTAAGGCATACCGCCTGTTATTACCGCTCTTTTAGGGAATGACGGTCTGTTATCCTTTGACGGCTTGTTATTTTTATGATTATTGTTGTTTTCCAATTTTCAACACTCCTCGATGAAGTTTTATAAGGTTTATTGTATCACATATCGGCAGAAAATGCAATAAATTTATCTATTTTTTACGCACGGCAGTAAATATGTTCCGTAATTCAAAAATCAACTTTGTCGGCACATAAAGCTTCGGGCGCATATATGCGAAAATGCTGTATTTATATCGCAATTTTGCTTGATTTTTTAATATGGGTGTGGTATAATTATTATATTCTGTATCTCGGATAAAACGATTTCACAACATTTTACATATCAAGAAAATGATTCATGAAAGGGGGGTTATCTATGGAGAACAAAAGCGGAAGAAAAAACGTTGCTTTCTGCATCGGCGATCTTCAGGGCGGCAAAATGCTTTTGCAGGGATTTTGTAACGTCATGGACGACAATGAAATCAACGTCCATATATTCAACGGCTGTACCTGCTACTATGAAAATGCGCCTCAGAACGTAGGACAGACAAACATCTACAATCTGCCGAATTACGATGTTCTCGATATGCTGATAGTGGCACCGTTCTTTTTAAGCGACAGCGAAGAAATAATCAGACGCACAATAGAAAACGCCCTTGCGAAGAACGTTCCCGTGCTTACCATCGGTCAGCAGTACGACTACGAAAATTGCTACTGCATTATGCCGGACTATCGCCACGAGATAGAAATCATAACCAGCCATCTTATAGAAAAGCACGGCATCAAGAAGCTCAATTTCATCGGTGGCTTCAAGGGTCAGCAGACATCGGAAGAACGTCTTATGGGCTTTATTGACGCACTGAAAAGCCACGACATTCCGATAGAGCCGTCAAGAATATATTACGGTAATATGTGGAGTTCGCCCGCAATACAGCAAATAGATAAAATGAACGAGGACGGCACTCTCGACTGCGGAGCTATAGTATGCGCAAACGACACTATGGCATCTGCGGTTATGATAAAGCTTGCCGAACTCGGATTTGATATTCCCGGAGAAATAGCCGTAACGGGCATGGACGGAATAGACGAAGCAAGCGGTTATATCACCACCGCAAAGATACTCGGCGATTCTACCGGAAGAGAAGCGGGCAGAATTGTTGTCGATCTGCTGAAAAAAGACAAGAAGCCCGCAAAGCTCGGCATTATTCCTCCGAATATAATTTACGGCATCTCCTGCCGTTGCCACGACAATGACGGCAGCTCGGATCTATCCCCGAAACTGCGTCATGAATTATTTGAGGAAATATATAACGCTAGGCGGTTTGCCACAAGGACCGCAAGAATAGCGCAGGAGCTTGCCAACTGCTCTACATTTGAAGAAGCAAGCCACAGTATTTCAAGAACACTGTCGAAAATATGGTGCAATAACTCCTGGATATGCATTTGCAAGGATTTCATGACAAGCTCTATCATCAACGATTCTATTGACAGCGTTGATGACAGCTGTCCGATACACCGTCTTGATTACTGCGACACAATGAAATGTATCGCACGCTATACAGACAAGAAGCCGCAGTGTGAAACTGAATTTCCGACTGCCGAAATGCTGCCAGACTTTTATGAAATGTCGGACGCCAGCAGATTTATATTGTATACCCCGATACACGCAAGGGATAATACTCTCGGATATTTGGCATTTGACTTTTATCCGTGGAGCAACATGAACTATCTGCTGAACTTTGTGACGCTGGCTATATCACAGCTTCTCGAATCAGTACGCAGGCAGAATGAGCTGTACGCCTACGCCAAAAAGATAGATATGCTTTATGTTACCGACCCGCTCACATCGCTGTATAACCGCAGAGGCTTCTTCAGATTATACAATAATTACACGGAAAACGGCGTTACAGACGACTGCATGGTTATCTCTGTCGACCTTGACAATCTTAAGAAGATAAACGATAACTTCGGTCATAATGAAGGCGATAACGCAATTCTCACTATGGCGAACGCCCTTAAGGCTTCGGCTGACGAAAACGATATATGCGCACGCTTCGGCGGCGATGAATACGTTGTATTCGGCAAGGGCAAAAACGAAGAAGAAATGAAGGCGTACATAGAAAAGGTTAACGCTTATCTTTCAAGCTACAACCTCACAAGCGAAAAGCCGTATAATGTACACGGAAGCTTCGGCGGTTGCATTATGCCCAAAGGCTCAAAAATGCACATTGACTACTTTATAAATACAGCCGACTCTAAAATGTACCTTGATAAGGAAACACATAAAAGAACGAGAATGCTTTTCGATTATAGCAGGGATAATTCCAAAACCGACAAGTAATTATGTTAACTGTTAAGACTGCCGTGTAAAAACGGCAGTCCTTTTTATGTAAAACGCATATATTCAGCCGTTTATGCGGCAAAATACTATCAAATTGTGTCGATTGACTTTTTTTCGCAACAGTTGTATAATAAAACAAATGCGGCTTACTGCAAAATTGCCGTGATACGGCGTTAAGGAGTTGAGCTTTTGCCTAAGACGGAAATACTGCTGTCGTGTATGTTTCTGACCGACAGCAAAGAAATGATCGAACGTTCTCATATAGCTTCCGACACCGTGATAATAAATCAGTGCGACGAGAACGGGTATAAGGAAGAAAATATCGGCGGCGCTTTTGTCCGCACCTTTTCGGTAACGGACAGAGGACTTACAAAGAGCCGTAATCTTGCCATTTCTGAATCGCAGGCTGATATATGTATTATCTGTGACGATGACGAGGTGTTTGCCGACGGATACGAAAAAGCGGTATCAGACGCTTATGACAATTTACCCGATGCCGATATTATAATATTTGATATGGTTGACCGCCCGCTGAAATGGGGAGAAAGCATAAAAAAGCTCAGTGCAAAGGATATTATGAGCGTAAGCTCATGGCAGATAACCTTCAGACGTAATGCACTGCTTTCAAAAGGGATTCTTTTCGATGAAAACATGGGTGCAGGCTCAGGAAACGGTGCGGAGGAAGAATTCCGCTTTCTTACGCAGTGCCGCAAAGCAAAGCTGAATATATATCACTATCCGTTCAGGCTGGCATCTGTAGCTCAGTCGCAGTCAACATGGTTCAGCGGCTTCAACGAAGAATTTTTTATAAACCGCGGCAACACTACAAGATATATAATGGGACTTCCGTTATCGGTGCTGTACGCCGCATATTATGCGTTCGCAAAGAGAAAACGGCTGACGGATATGAGTATGTTCAAAGCATTTTCATATACGCTCAGAGGAATTAAGGAAAACAGATTGACTAAACTTCACAAAGGTAAAAAATAATGGATAAAATACTGAGTATTATTATTCCGTCTTATAACAGCAAACCGTTTCTGGCAAAGTGTCTTGACTCGCTTTTGTGCGAATGTACGGACAAGCTTGATATAATTGTGGTGAACGACGGCTCTACAGACGGTTGCGAAAAAATTGCGGAAGAATATGTTGCAAAATATCCCGATTCGATAAGTCTTATAAACAAAGAAAACGGCGGTCACGGCTCAGGTATCAATGCGGGCAGTGATAAAGCTGTCGGCAAATACCTTAAGGTGCTTGATGCCGACGACTGGTTTTTAACCGAAAACATACCTGCATTTATAAAAGCGCTTGAAAACACAAATGCAGACGTAGTGCTTACCCCTCACCATACCATTAATATTTCCAACGGTGAGATAAAGAGCTGGCGTTGTTTCCCTCCGCAGTTCAATAAAAAATATACCATGGACGAGGTAATGACGCAGTGGAAAAACTTCGACCGCAGTCTTACGTTTCACGGCATAACATACCGCACGGAGTTCTATAAAAGCGAAGACATAAGAATGAGCGAAAAGGTATTCTATGAGGATCACGAATACGCTACATTCCCGTGCAGTAAAGCAAAAAGCATACTCCCGCTCGATTTATTCATATACGAATACCGCATAGGCGATGTTACGCAGAGCGTTTCCGCAGAAAACCAGCTCAAGCGCATAGGTCACACCGAAACTGTTTTAAAGCGTATGACCTTGGAGGGAAAAGACTTTACAGGTGCGGCGGCACTTTACTGCGCAAAGAAAACTCACCTGTTGTTGCTGAGCTATCTTGTAACCTCTCTGCTTTGTGATAAAAACAGAAAAGCAGGCAGACGAAGAGCCGATGAAATGATGGACTTCATGAATAAGGAATATCATACCGTCTATGAGATGAGCAAAAAGCATTGCAGGATATTAAAAACGCTCAACAGACTGCATATAGGGCTTAACGGATATAATAAAATCCTTAATTCAAAGCTCTACAACAAAGTAAGACACAACAAGAGCTTTGGCTGACGGAGGTAAAAATGACACTTGTTCGCAAGGATAAAACAGGAGGCTTCCTTGAAGTAAGAAATTATAAGGATCTGCTTATCCAGCTCGTTTCACGAGATCTTAAACTCAAATACAGACGCAGTGTACTGGGATACGTCTGGAGCGTACTCAACCCCTTACTTATCATGATAGTAATGTACGTTGTATTCTCAAAGCTGTTTGACAGAAATATACCCAACTTCCCTGTTTACCTGCTTGTCGGCAGAACGATGTACGATTTTATTGTCGGTGCAACAAACAAGGCAATGGACGGTATCACATCCAACGCCTCACTGCTTAAAAAGACATACGTTTCAAAATATATGTTCCCTCTCGCAAAGGTAACAAGCTGTATGGTCGACTATGTGCTGTCGCTGGGCGCACTTCTTATAGTTCTGATATTTACGGGCGCACCGTTCTTCTGGACTATGCTTTTATTCCCGATCATCACTCTTGAGGCATATATATTTGCCTGCGGAATGGGATTCTTCTTAGCTCAGATGCACGTATTCTTCCGTGATACAAGATATATCTACAACGCTTTTACGACAATGTGGATGTATGCGTCGGCTATATTCTATCCCGTTGATATTCTCCCCGACTGGATGCGTCTGCTGGTAGAAAAATTCAACCCGCTATATATCTATATAAAACAATTCAGAGATATTGCTTACAGCGGCTGTATCTCCGATATGAAAACGATAATACTCGGTGTAGCCTATGCCGCACTGTTCTTCGTACTTGGTACTGTTATTTTCAGAGATAAACAGGACAAGTTCATTCTGTACATCTGACGGAGGTATCGGTATGGAAGATTATATAATTGACGTAAACAATGTGACCGTCCGCTTCAACAAGGCGAACATGAAGGTTGACAACATAAAGGAATATGTAGTAAGACTGCTCCGCCATGAGCTTATGTTTCAGGAGTTCATTGCACTTAAGGATATTGACCTGCATATAAAGAAAGGCGAGGCATGGGGACTTGTCGGCACTAACGGTGCGGGCAAATCAACACTGCTGAAAGTAATAAGCCGTATTTTGAAGCCGTACAAGGGTACGGTCGATGTAAAAGGCTCTGTCGCCGCACTTATTGAGCTAGGCGCAGGTATCGACCCTAACATGACCGCCCGTGAAAACATATTTCTCAACGGCACGCTCCTCGGCTATAAAAAAGACTTCATACAGGAAAAGTTTGATGAGATAGTTGAGTTTTCCGAGCTTCAGGACTTCCTTGATTCACCTGTAAAGAACTTCTCATCAGGTATGAAAGCAAGACTCGGCTTTTCAATAGCAACGTCTGTACAGCCGGATATACTTATTGCGGACGAGATACTCTCGGTAGGCGATGTGCGTTTTAAGAAGAAATGCTCGGAGCGTATGCAGAAGATGCTGTCGACAGGCACTACCCTGCTTTATGTATCCCATAATATGAAATCAATAGAAAACCTTTGCGACAAGGCACTGTGGCTCGACCACGGAGTACCCGTAATGCAGGGTACTGCAAAGGAAGTCTGCGCCGCATATAACAAGAAAATGGGTGTTTAACCGCAAGTCTTTGTCAGTTGTCTCCGAAGCTGTAAAAAACTTCGGCGGCAGCTGTTTTTTATGACACTGTTTATTCGGCATATCAAAACACATAATATTACCGTAAAATCACAGGCATTTAACCTGCTTTATTGTGCATTACGACCAATGCGCAAAACGGCTTAAATCCTTGACAAACGGCTGTTTTAGTTGTATAATAATATGAGTTTGCTTTACGCATTGAATAGTTTTACTTTACAAAAAGTATTTGTATTTTATTCCCATTTCACTTAGATTCAATGCATATCCGTTCAGACAGCTAATATTTATCACGGTGGTGAGAACGTGGCAGAACAGCTTTCCGAAAAAGAGCTTGCCGATCTTAAAAGCAAAGAGCTTACGATACTTAAAGCCTTTGATAAAATGTGTACGGAAAACGGCCTAAGCTACTGCATTACGGCAGGAACTCTGTTGGGTGCGGTAAGGCATAAGGGCTTTATCCCGTGGGACGATGACATTGACGTTGTAATGCTGAGAAAGGACTTCAACAGATTAAACCGTGTCTGCAAAAAGGCACTGCCGAAAGGACTTTTCCTGCAAGACAAGAAAAACGACAAAGGCTACCCGTTCCACTTTGACAAGATAAGGCTTGACAACACCGAGGTTGTCGACCCGTTTCTTAAAGGCGTGAACATACACAAGGGTATTTATATAGATGTTTTCCCGGTGGACAAGTGTCCTGAAAATAACAGGCTGGCACAATTCATGTTCAAATGGGTAAG
Source organism: Sodaliphilus sp. (assembly GCA_963649995.1). GTDB lineage: Bacteria > Bacillota > Clostridia > Oscillospirales > Ruminococcaceae > Ruminiclostridium_E. The sequence continues at coordinate 1,395 of CAVJKI010000046.1, read as the reverse complement.
CACGACATCTTACGCTCTTATAGCAAAGCAAGACCCCGACTTTGACTTTGATTATACAAAAAAGTCAGCCCGTATGCTTTATCACTTTATGATAAAGATGCCGAGAGGATTTGTTATTGCAATGCGTGATTGTGTAGTCGGCATTTTCAATATATTCTGCTCAGGCAAAAAGCTGTGTACCGTAAGCGGTGCGCACGGCTTTCCGAGAGAAACATACAAAAGCGAATGGTTTAAAGAGAAAATCATGCTCCCGTTTGAGGACGGAGAATATCCCGCTCCGAAAGGGTATGACGGGCTTCTTGCCAATATGTACGGAGATTATATGAACCCTCCGAAAGACGATGAAAAGAACGGTCACTTCACAAGCGTTGAAAGTGACATATAAGTATCAGAATAAGGATTTATACGAAAGGACGAAAATAATGAAAAGAGTAATTACCTACGGAACATTTGACCTGCTCCACTACGGACATATTGAGCTTCTGAAAAGAGCAAAGGCTCTCGGCGATTATCTTATCGTTGTACTGTCTACAGACGAATTCAACTGGAACGAAAAGCAGAAGAAGTGCTATTTCAGCTATGAGATAAGAAAGCGGCTTCTTGAAGCTATCCGCTATGTTGACCTCGTTATCCCCGAAACCTGCTGGGATCAGAAGATAAGCGACGTCAAGGAGTATCATGTTGATACATTCGTTATGGGCGACGACTGGAAAGGCAAATTCGATTTCCTTAAGGAATACTGCGAGGTAGTTTATCTTCCCAGAACACCCGAAATTTCAACAACGCAGATAAAGCACGATCTCAGCGACAAGTAATACGGATTAAAAAGCGTCGCATGTCTTACGGAGGAACTAAAATGAGCAACCCTTTTACCTATGCAAATAAGGTACGCAAAAAATTCAAAGACCCTTACTGGGTAGCAAAGTCGAAATATATAACCTATTATGAGCAGTTACCGATAGATGAAAAAACAATACTTTTAGAATCCCAGTCCGCTACTAAAATAAGCGGGAACCTGTTCTATATTCTGAAATATTTATCAACTGACAAAAAATATTCTGATTATAAAATCTATCTCTCATCTTGGGGCAGGTATGTCAACAGCATAAGTACTATTCTTGAGCATTACGGAATTAATGTTAATCTTGTTGTCTTTGCATCAGATGAATATATGAGATTGCTTGCCACAGCAAAATATATGATAAATGATGCTACTTTCCCGAGCTACTGGATAAAAAAAGAGGGACAGGTGTATATAAACACATGGCACGGTACACCGCTCAAAGCCATGGGACGTAAGGTGCATAACGATGTATTCTTCGGAAATGTTCAGAAGAACCTCGTCAATGCAGACTATCTGCTTTATCCCAACATCTTTACAAAAGACGTAATGAT
>CAVJKI010000045.1:0-10926 GCA_963649995.1 Sodaliphilus sp. | reverse complement strand
CCACAGCGAAGATGATTATCATAGGAGTCATATCGGTAAGCGTTACCTTAAGACCTATGCTTGCGAAGAAGATAGGCGATAACAGCAGATATGACATTGTATCAAATCTGTGTGCAATATACTTTGTCTTTGACGTACTTGAAATTACCAGACCTGCAACGAACGAACCTGTAATATCTGCAACTCCGAAGAATTCCTCCGCACAATATGCGAAGATAAGGCAGAGCGCAAAGCTTACGATAACGTAACGACGCTGATTTTCCTCTGTTCTCTGCGTCCACTTGTTGAATACGAAGTGGAAGAATATACCGAACAGCAGAGCAAATGCGAAGAAGCCGAGTATCTTAAGAATTACGATACCGATATTTCCCGACTTGGGATCTGCAAGAGATGTAATTACAGTCAGCGCAATGATACCGAGTACATCGTCTATAAGAGCCGCACCGAGTATTGCGTTACCTGCTCTTGTACTGAGCTTTCCAAGCTCTTTAAGCGTTTCAACGGTGATACTTACCGATGTTGCCGTAAGAATAACGCCTACGAAAACATCCTGTAAGAAGGTAGATGTTGAAAGATTCGGGTCGGCAGTTCCGAAGCAGAACGCCGTTAACGCACCGCCTATAAGAGGCACGATAACACCGATAAGCGCTATTATCGAGCTTGCAACACCGCACTTCTTCATCTCACGTATATCCGTTTCAAGACCTGCAACGAACATAAGCACGATAACGCCTATCTCTGACAGGTTGCTCAGTATGGGAGCATTGTCAAGAGATACAAGGTTAAGACATACAGGTCCTAAGATGATACCCGCAACCAGCGCACCGACTACCTGAGGCAGCTTTATTACCTTTGACAGCAGTCCGAATGCTTTTGTGAAAATGAGGATTATCGCTATATAAAGCAGATATGTGTAATCCATAACTCATCTTCCTTTCTGTTTGTTTTGTTCTACTTTTCTTTTTATCACAAAGGCTATATCGTGTATTTACGATATAGCCCTTTGTTTTATCTGTATGCCCGTATTATAACACCTATTTAGAATATGTCAATCTGACTGCAAGCGTTCCGCGAAATTTTTTGCAAAAATCTATGAATTAACCAAAGAGAAAAGTTTTAAGTTGAGAAATTTCTCGACAATTTTCTATGAATTTTTTTGAATAGGTTGTCATTCGTTTTAGCGATACTGTTTTTTGTAAAGCTGACATAAAAAGTATATTGCTTTGCCGCTTAAACTTCCATAAATCCGCATAAATAAAAGCGTTACATGGCTTTTATCATTTCCGTAACGCTTTTCATCTATGAAATTTCAGTAATTATTTATTCCAATTATCAACATCTCAGCCGAACTTCTCTATCATGCAGACAGCGTGAGCGGCTATACCCTCGCCCGCTATGCCGAGTCCCTCCTCGGTGGTTGCCTTAACGTTCACATCGTCCGTATCAAGTCCGAGAGCCGAGGCGATGCTCCTTTGCATATCGGGAATGAACTTTGCCAGCTTCGGCTTTTCCGCAATTATAGTTATATCCGCATTTGTAACGTGTGCATTTTTCTCGTCAAGCAATTTTACGACATGTTCAAGCAACAGCATACTGCTTATTCCTTTATACCTGTCGTCGCTGTCGGGAAAGTGTCTGCCTATATCGCCAAGTGCCACAGCACCGAGCATAGCGTCCATAAGTGCGTGTACCGCAACATCTGCGTCACTGTGACCTAAAAGTCCTAAATTGTCCTTGTTCGGCACTTCCACACTGCAAAGTATCAGCTTTCTGCCCTCTGCAAGCCTGTGTACGTCATATCCGTGACCTACACGGAGCTTAGGCGTGCGTGCTTTTCCGATTATACTTTCAGCCATTGTTATGTCCTCTTTTGTCGTAAGCTTTATGTTATCATAGCTTCCCTCAACGATAAACGGCTTTATCCCGTACAGCTCCATGATTGATGAATCATCGGTTATTCTCGGATCATTCACATCGAGCTTTTCAGCCGCCGCAAGATAATCGACTTTTCTTGCCGCCTGAGGTGTCTGTGCAAGCCACAGTGTGCTTCTGTCGGGTGTTGTGACCGCAACGCCGTCCTCGCACACCTTTACCGTGTCCTTTGCTCTTACGGCAACAAGTGCCGCACCGTGTTCATAAGCCGACTGTGCAACGTTATTTGCAAGCTCTGCCGTTACAAGCGGTCTTGCCCCGTCATGTATTGATACAACATCGCATTTGTCCGAGGTCTGTTTTACCGCTCTCAGCGCCGATTCAAAGCGTGTTGCTCCGCCAGTGATGATCTTTATCGGTTTGTCGGTGCGTATATTTTCCTTTATCAGCTTTCCGACAGCTACGATATTATCCTCGCTTGCCGCAATTATTATTTCATCTGCACTGCTTTCGACAAAGCTTTCCACGCTGTAAAGCAAAACAGCCTTACCGCAAAGCTCTGCCGTCATTTTGTCAAATCCCATGCGTGTGCCGCTTCCTGCGGCAAGAATAACCGCACTTATAAACATATAGCTCCTTTACAGTCAATCAAAATGGCGATAATTACCGAGGAATTTGAAATACTTCATCTCCTCCTCAAGTATCGTCATAAGCCTTACTACCTCGAGGTCAAGCGCATTGCCCTCAAAATCAAGATAGAAAACAACGTCAAACGTTTCTCTCTTTATATCCTGCTTTGCCTGAGGAACGGGTGCACTTTCTATTTTTGTGATATTCAGTCCGTACAGTGCAAAGCGTATCAACATTCTGTACAGCGATCCCGTTGTATGCGGCAGTGACATACAGATAGAAATTATATCCGCATCGGGAGTGACCTCAGGCTGCTTTGATATACAGATAAAGCGTGTAGTGTTATCGAGGTTGTCCGCTATATCACGCTTCAATATCTCCAGTCCGTAAAGCTGTGCGCATCTTTCAGAGCATATTGCCGCTATAGTGTTGTCATCGCTCCCCGCTACCATTTCTGCGGCAAGAGCCGTATTTGTATAAGGCACAGACCTTGCGGGATATTCCTTCAAAAAGCCGAAGCACTGCTTTAACGCCTGCTCATGCGAATAGATGGTTTTCACATCTGCGCCCTTCTTTGCGGCAAGACAGTGGTTTATCTTTATCTGTGTGCGCTTGCAGATATAAAAATTATACTTTGCAAGCAGGTCATAGGTCTGTCTTATATCTCCCGCCGTGCTATTTTCTATCGGCAACACGCCGTAATCGGCACTGCCGTTTTCCACAGCTTCAAAAACATCGGCAAAATCGGGATAGAAATCTATCTTTGAATCGGGGAAAAGCTTTATCGACGCCTCCTCGGTGTTACTGCCCGCTGTACCGGGGCAAGCTATCTTTACTGCACCGACTTTCGGCTGTGCGAACTGCGGCAACGGTGCGTCCGCAAGTATTCTCTGCTGTAAGCACTTGGATATGTCCATTATACAGGTAAAAAGCTGGCCTGCGCCCTCAGCGATATTTTCGGGCGATTCGCTCTTTATGCGTTCAAGTATATCCTGCTCACGCTTGCCCTGGAACACCTGCATATTATTCTCTTTTTTATATTTTGCCACCCCGACGCACAGATCCATGCGCTTTAAAAACAATCTCAGTATTTCGTCATCGGTTGCGTCAATCTCATTTCTTATCTCTGCGAGAACCATTTTTATTCTCCGTTTCTTTATTTCGGTATTTTATACATAATACAGCAATTGCCGCAGAGCTTACAAAGCCCTGCGACAATGCGTTATTTTTAATTTCAGTCTGCCTTTGAAGATGTTGAGGACGATGAGCCGTCAGAGCTTGCCGCCTTGGCATAGTAAACCGTTACCTTTTCGGAATCCTTTACGTTTACCTTTTCGCCGACCTTCTTACTGCACCTTACAACATATCCGTCCTTGACGCCGTTTGTATCGGAGGTTTCCTTCTTTTCAAATTTGACGTTTTTCTGCGAGAGGATAGCTGTATATTCGTCTACCTTAAGTCCTTTGTAATCGGGAAGGGCGATTGAAGCAGGTCCTTTGCTTACAACAAGCTTTATTTCCGTACCCTCTGTTATTTCGGTATCGGGCTTTATGCTTTGGCTGATTACAATGCCGTTCGCCACATTATCGTCAAACTTATACTCGGCGGTTATCTTTACGAAATTATATGTATCCTGTATTGATGTAAACAGCGCACCTGTAAATGTCGGGCAGCCGTAAACAATATCGGGAGCTGTATCTGATGAATTTGTAGTGCCTGTCGTGGTTGCTTCCGTAACGCTTGGCGGCGCTGTGCTTTCGGGTGCTGAATAGTAGTTCGGGTCGGATGTTACTCCGCTGTTCTTATCCGTTACTGCAAGCACGATTATCGCAATACCGAAGCCGATTATTATAACTCCGCAGGCGATTATTGTTGCGATTATCGCAATTTTGTTGTTCTGAGCCTTCTTTTTGGCGTTTGTCTTCTTTGTATCTGCTTTTCCTGTCGGCTTCTCAGGCTCTGTCTTTACTGTTTCCACACGCTTTATACGCTGAACGGGACGTACAGGCTCCTGCTCGGCAGTGTTGAACTTAGGCTGTTCAAACAGCTTTACAACAAGCTCCGTTATGGTCTGTATACGGTTTGAAGTGTTAAGCTTCAGACCATTCATTATAACCTTTGAAACATGGCTCGGTACATTTCTGTTTATAACCATAGGCTCGGGGCAGTTGTCGTTGCCGAGCCTTGAAATTGATTCGGTCGGCGCACAGCCCGTAAGCACTCTGTAAAGTGTTGCCGATATTCCGTAAACATCAGTCCATGTACCCTGCCATTCGGCTGAGGAATACTGCTCGGGAGCGGAATATCCGGGATACATCTCGCAGGCTATCTCAGTGCCTGTCGTTCTTCCTGCGCTGATCTGGAAATCAATAAGCTTAAGCTCATTCTTCTCCGTTACAAGAATATTCTGAGGGCTTATTCCTCTGTGGATTATACCTGCGGAATGCACCAGACTCAGCGTAGTCAGTATGGGCGGGAAAAGCTCCTTTACCCTGTCCCATGTAAGCTCACCTGAGCAATTTGCAAGGTATGCTTTAAGTGTGATTCCGTTTATGTACTCAAAAATAACGTATGCCGTATTGTTCTGAGGAAAAATATCAAGCACCGTCTGTATGTGCGTCATTGAACGTGCCTTCAGCAGGGCCTTGTTAAGCTCCACAAATTCAGACATATAGGTCTTGTAAAGCGGAAGCTGGTTGGGGTCAACTATTATCTGAGGGTCGCCCTTCTTGCGTGAGCAAAGCGTATCAGGCATATATTCCTTTATCGTAACCTTTGCGCCTGTCACCTTGTCGAAGCCTATATAAGTTGCACCCTCGCCGTTATAGCTGAGTAGCTTTCCGACGATATAACGGTCGTTCAGTATTGTACCCGGAGCAAGATATGACGGCAGATACGGCGCATCATTGCTGTAGCCGCATTTCTCACACGGTCCGTCGCTCTCCTTCTCGTTCATACAACCCAAACACAGTCTGTTTATCTCTGTCATTCAGACGTTCCTTTCAGAAAGAGGATCACCAAAAGATAAATCCTCACAAAATTTTATATGTAACCGCCTGCTTACGGCGGCAATTATCTATAATTCAGCTACTATATGATACCCTAAAAACCGCTCGATGTCAACGGTTTTGAACGATTTGTAATAATATTGTAACCTTTTTTTAAAAATCGGTGTTAAAATAAATAATATTTACATTTGTACCCATAAACTATTTTGTGGAAGTTGACAAAGTGTGCATTTAACGCTATACTGAAATAAATAATTCTGATTGGGTGATGACTATGTTCGGTAAAAACAAACGTCCTAAGGATACAATGTCCGTAAAGGATATGACAAGGCTCGACAAAAGACCGCTGAAATACGTCACTATGCGTGACCCCGAAACATACAAGGAGGTACGCCTCGGTGAAAACGGCGCAGTGAATATCATGGACGGCGACTTTGCACTTGTGTGTCTCGGCAAGGATGTGATGCGCTGTGACCTGTCGGAGGTCCGTGTGGGCGAGCTTATGAATCTGTCGGGAATAACTGTAAAGGGCATCGACAAAGGAACAGGCAAAGAAATGTCGGTTATCGCATACTTTGCCGACAAATTCTGACTTTCCGAGGAAAATGACATGATAGAATATATCTTTGCAGATAAAAACAACATGGCTTTTCTTATGCAGACCCGTCTTACCATGCTAAGGGAAGTAAACAGCCTGCCCGCAGACTATATATTTTCCGATGATTTTACCGAAAACACAAGGCGTTTCTTTGAAAACGGCAACCAGTCCACCGTGCTTGCCGCAGACGGCAATAAAGCAGTCGGCTGTGCCACTCTTTGTTATACGGAGCTTATGCCTACCTTTTCACATCCGAGCGGTAAAAGGGCGCACCTTATGAATGTATGGACGGATTCCTCATACAGGCACCGCAATATAGCCAAAACCATGATAAATATGCTTATTGAACAGGCAAAGCAAAAAGGTGTTACCGAAATAAGCCTTGACGCTACCGAAATGGGCAGACCGCTTTACGAAAAGCTCGGATTTACAGCATCTGACGAATGTATGACGATCAATCTCAACTGAACAAACCGCCCCTGCGCAAAGCAGGGGCGGTTCGGTATTTCATCTTATGTTACAAAATCAGCCGAAATAATCAATCTTCATTGCTCTCTTGACATCGCTCATGGTCTGAGCCGCACACTGACGTGCCTTTTCAGTACCCTTTTTAAGCACATCGTAAACATAATCCATGTTCTTTGCAAGCTCCTCACGGCGCAGTCTTATCGGCTCTAATTCCTCCTGCGTTACGTTGTTGAGGAACTTCTTTATCTTCATATCGCCGAGACCTCCGCGCTTATAGTGCTCCTTAAGCTCGTCAAGATTCTTATAATCGGGCAGATAACGTTCAAAATGCTCATCTGTGCAGAATGCGTCAAGATAAGTGAACACCGTGTTGCCCTCGATATGTCCGGGGTCGGATACCTGTATGTGGAGCGGATCGGTAAACATACTCATTATCTTTGTCTTTATATCTGCGGGGCTATCTGCAAGATAAATACAGTTGCCGAGCGACTTACTCATTTTAGCCTTGCCGTCTGTGCCGGGCAGGCGCATACAAGCCTCGTTTTCGGGCAGGAGTATTTCAGGCTCTACCAGTACGGGTTCATATATTGAGTTGAATTTGTGTACTATCTCCTTTGCCTGCTCAAGCATCGGCATCTGATCCTCGCCGACAGGCACGGTCGTTGCCTTGAAAGCAGTAATATCGGCGGTCTGGCTTATGGGATAGCATAAGAAGCCCGCAGGTATGCTTGCCTCAAAGTTTCTCATTGTTATCTCGGCTTTTACCGTGGGGTTGCGCTGTAATCTCGATACGGTCACAAGGTTCATGTAGTAGAATGTAAGCTCGGTAAGCTCAGGTATCATCGACTGGATAAAAATCGTTGCCTTTGCGGGGTCAAGTCCTGCCGCCATATAGTCAAGGGCTACCTCGCCTATGTTACTGCGTACCTTTTCGGGATTGTCAAAGTTATCGGTCAGCGCCTGTGCGTCCGCTATCATGATATAAATGTCGTCAAAATCACCCGTGTTCTGTAACTGCACTCTGCGCTTGAGCGAGCCTACATAGTGACCTATGTGAAGTCTGCCTGTAGGTCTGTCGCCGGTTAAAATAATCTTGCTCATAATATTTACCTCTTTTTGAATCAGCCTAATAAAAAAGCTCCCGTTCCGAATAAGGAACAGAAGCTATATCTGTCAGCCACCTTATTTTTACGCACATTAAAATGCGCTCTCTGTGTAACGGTCAGAGTCCTCCGTCAGTAACTACTTGCTTTCGCTTTCGGACTGCCCTCACAAGTCCATTCATATCGGATAAATACACCGCTTTTCAGCTGCTGCGGCTCTCTGTCGTACCTCTGCCGATATTACTATTCTTGGTCAACGGTTTTATGATGAATTCAGTATATCACCTTTTACTCCCGTTGTCAAGCGGGGCGGCACAGCGGCTTTTCGTTTATAAAAATACCCCCGCCGTCTGTAAATGACGGCAGAGGTGTATGCTTTTCAAAAAAGTGCGGTCAATACGGCTTTAACGGCGTGCGTTGCCTCTTATGATCACACCGATTATATACGGTCCTGTGTTGCTTGCAACAGCCGCACCTGCTACGCTCTGCATTTCGGGAGGTCTGCCAACCTTTGCGGTGTACCGCTTTATAAATTCGTCCTCAAGGCTTGTAACAGATGTACGCAGTATTTCCCAAGGCGTTTCGGGGATAGCTCTGCCTGAAATGTATTCAACAGCGTCTGCTATGGCGTTCTTTTCGCCGCGGCTCTTTTTTACTACCTCGCTTTCACCGTCAATAAGCGAGATCAGCGGCTTAAGTCCCATAAGCTCGCCTAAGAAAGCGGCGGCGGCATTTATTCTGCCTGACTTTTTCATGTGGCGCAGATTAAAGCCGATTATATATATCTCACAATTGTTGAACATATCGGTAAGATATGCGACTACATTATCCACGCTCTGACCCATCAAAAGCTTTTTTGCCGCTTCGACAACGGGATAACCGTAGCCGAGTGAATAGCAGTGGCTGTCGAGTATCTCTATACGCATCTTTGCCATTTCGGGGTGTTCTTCAAGCAGGTTTTTCTTTGCAAGCAGTGCGTTCTCATAAGTCTTTGAGCCTGTCGAGTTTATAAGCACCACGATAAGAGCGTCATAGCCCTCGTTGAAATAATGCTCAAACTTCTCTTCAAAGCGCATTGAGGTTATCTGTGCGGTCTTGGGGAGAAATTCCGACTTGTCTATCATATCAAGAAATTCGGGTGCTGTAAAGTCAACACGTTCTCTCAGACTCTCGTTGCCGAGCGTTATCTCAAACGGCATTACGTCAATACCGTACAGCTTCTCGTCCTCCGGCGTGATGTCGCTTGCGCTGTCGGTGATAAGTTTTACTTTCATCGTTTCTTTTCCTTTCAGTCATTCTTTTAATATCGGGTTTATTCGGCTTGGCTCCAGTCGAATTTTGTAAGCGAACCATAGTTCTGAAGCTCGGGGAAATCCCACTGCCTCAGCACCTCGTATGCGCCTATCGCCACACTGTTGGAAAGGTTAAGGCTTCTCATTTCGTTTGCCATAGGTATGCGCACGCAGTGTTGTTTATTGTGAAACAACAGTTCTTCGGGAAGTCCCTTGTCCTCTCTGCCGAACACGATATATGTTTTATCCTTATACTGCACATTGCAGTAAGTGTTTCTGCCCTTGGTGGTGAAATAGAAAAATTCACCGTCTTTGTTCTTTTCAAAGAAGTCGTCAAGCCCGTCATAATAGGTTATGTCAAGATAATACCAGTAGTCAAGCCCTGCGTGCTTCAGCTTTTTGTCATCTACCTGAAAGCCCATAGGCTTTACTATATGCAGTCTTGCTCCCGTAACCGCACAGGTGCGTGCAATGTTGCCCGTGTTCTGCGGTATCTGCGGCTCAACGAGTACTATATTCAGTTCCATTGAATTTTCATTCCTTATAGATTTTTATACCGTACAGCCTGTTTGCCGCCGCCAAGGAGCCAAGCTGTTCCCCGACCTTCCCTGCGGCGGAGCTTGTTATATTTTTACGTTCTTCATCGGTAATGCTCTCGTCAAACCTTGCGATTATGCCCGTATCTCCACCCGTTTTTATAAGCTCTGCCATATTATCAATCGTTGCGTCGGAATTGTCGCTTATAACAATATCCACCCTGTCCGAAAGCAGGCTTTTTTCGGCTTTCGGGCATCTGTTTGCAAATTCGTCGGCAAATGTAAAGCTGTCGGAAGCTTCCTCCCACGACATACCGAAGTAGAAAGCAGGCTTGAAGCCTTTTTCGTTTACTATGCTGTCTGCGCTTGCGTCAAAGTAGTAATATTCGCCGTCAAGCTTTGCGAAATTTATCGTGTGACCCTCATTTTTGCGGGTGTTTGTGCCGTTTGCCGACACGGTTTCAATTCCTGCCATGTTGAAAAGCATGGTAACAGTATCCGCATATCCGTCACATATTGCTTTACCGTCAATCAGCAGATCGGCTACGGGGACATTTTTTGTGCTGTAGCCATCCGTCATATATACCGAGTTTTCCGCAACATAATTATACAAATACTCTGCTTTCTGCTTATCTGTATTACAGTCCTGCGGAATCGACGCTACTACCGATTTTGCTTTTTCATAAGCCGCTTCACGGCGGGAAGTATATTCCTTGCCGAGCGTTTCAAGCTGTATATGATGATAGCTTTTTCCTGCAAACTGTTCGATGTTTCCGACAAGTTTGTTATTTGTTGTGTAATTATGTGCAACAAATGGGCTGTCACAGCTTAAAAACGTGATCACAAATTCAAGCTCCTGCAACCTGTCATTACTGCCGTTACCAAACACATCTTCGGGCAGGAATATGTCGCTGTAGCCGTTTTCGCTTGCGTACATCACCGCATTGTAGATATAAGTTTCGTTCTCGTCAAGCTGTTCCTTAAAATACCCCGTCATGGTGTCGGAATATTTTGAGCTGTAGCTGAGCACATCTTCCTTGCCGAGCGATATTGTTCCATCTGCGGAAATTGAAGAATCATTGCTGAAGTAGTACAGCGTATGGCTTGACGATATACCGAGCATCGGCAGAATGTATATCGCACCGACAACCACTGCCGCAGGGACTGCGACCGCCGCCGCTGCCGCACCGATAACCTTACCCTTACCCATTATAACTCAGCCTCAGCATGGCGTGTAACGTGACAGCCTATATTTACCGCAACGGGAAGTCCCGCAATATGCGTCGGGTGCTGTTCAATATTGACATACAGCGCAGTCACCGTACCGCCGAAGCCCTGCGGACCTATTCCGAGCTTGTTTATCTTTTCGAGCATTTCGCTTTCCATATCGGCGTAAAGCGGTTTCGGATTTCTGATTTT
>CAVJKI010000044.1:4705-11155 GCA_963649995.1 Sodaliphilus sp. | reverse complement strand
GAACAAGGTCAGACATAACCGCCTGCTTCAGCTTGTCGTTTGTCATTGCGTTACCGCCGTACTTTACCACTACGACCTTGTTTGAATACTGCTGTATATAAGGAAGAGCGTCACTTAATATACCGGCTCTCTTTTCGTTTTCAAGTTCCATTTTCTTTTGTCCTTTCGGTGTCAGCTTCTGTATTCTGCGTTTATCTTAACATATTCATAAGTCAGATCGCAACCCCATGCTACTGACTTGTCCGCACCGTCGTGCATATCTATTCTGATAACAATTTCATCTTCGGAAAGTATCTTGAACGCTTCGTCCTCTGAGAAATCAACGCCAGCGCCGTTCTCACAAACCTTTACACTTCCCTTTGAAGATGACAGAACGACCTCGACCTTTGATATATCAAACTCGCCCTCGGCATAACCTATTGCACAGAGAATACGTCCCCAGTTAGCGTCTGCCGCAAAGATAGCCGCCTTTAAAAGACTGCTGTTGATAACCGACAGTGCAACGCTCTTTGCAACCGCTTCTGTAGGCGCATGGTCAACCACACATTCCATAAGCTTTGTTGCGCCCTCGCCGTCACGGGCGGTTTCTCTTGCAAGGTTCATCATTACAGCGTAAAGACCGTTTATGAACACCTCATAATCCTTGTCCTCTGCTGTAATTTCCTTGTTGCCTGCAAGACCCGACGCCATTATGCACAGCGTATCGTTTGTAGATGTATCACCGTCAACGCTTACCATATTGTAGGTAATATCTGCTGTTCTTTTCAGAGCCTTGTGCAGAAGCTCTGCGTTTATCTTTACATCAGTCGTGATAAATGCAAGCATTGTAGCCATATTGGGATTTATCATGCCGCTGCCCTTGCTGATACCGCCGATGTGACAGGTCTTGCCGTCAAGTGTTAATTCAACTGCAAGCTCCTTTTTGCGTGTATCTGTCGTCATTATAGCCTCGCACGCAAGTGAGCTTCCGTCCTCGCTTATGCTGTCGACGAGCGTCTTTATATTGTTCTTTACAGGATCAATCGACAGCTTCTGTCCGATAACGCCTGTAGAGCCTACTATCATATCGTTCTTATCAATGCCAAGCTCATTTGCACAAAGCTCGCACATCTGCTCGGCTATCTCGATACCGTTAGAGTTACAGGTATTTGCGTTACCGCTGTTTACGATAACTGCCTGTGCAATACCGTTTTTAAGGTGATCCTTTGTAACGATGATTGGCGCACCCTTTACCTTGTTCTGTGTGAAGATTGCCGCCGCCGTACACTTTGTATCACAGCTTATTACAGCTAAGTCACGCTTTTTTGAGCCGGGCTTTATGCCTACATTTATACCGCCTGCCTTGAAGCCCTTGGCGGCGCATACGCCCTTATCGACTAATTTATAGTTATCAAATTCAACCATTGTTATTACCTCACTTATTATACAAGACCCGTGGTTTCGTCAATGCCCATCATTATGTTAAGGCATTGAACAGCCGCACCGCTTGCACCCTTGCCTAAGTTATCAAGTCTTGAGCAAAGCACTATGCGGTCATCGTTTCCGCATACGAATATCTCCATATTGTTCTTGCCCGATAATGTATTTGCGGCAAGGAAACCGTTTTCAAGAACGCCCTCACCCATAACAGGCATTACCTTTACAAGATTTGCGTCTGCATAATGCTCCGAGAAAGCCTTGTGAATATCCGCAAGTGTATATTTCTTCGGCAGAAGTCTTGTCAGTACGGGTACTGTAACGACCATACCGCTGAAATAATCACATATCAGAGGATTGAACACGGGCTTGTAATCCAGTCCGCTTATCTTCATCATTTCGGGTAAGTGCTTATGCTCCTGAGGAAGTGCATACTGTCTGGGGCTGTAGAACTCTTCGGGCTTTTCATCGCTTTCGTACACGGCGATAGCTTTCTTTCCGGCTCCGCTGTAGCCGGATACCGCATGAGCGACTACGGGATAATCGCTCGGCATGATACCTGCCTTTACAAGCGGATAAACAAGTGATATAAAACCGCTTGCGTAGCAACCGGGAACTGCCACTCTTGAAGAAGACGCTATCTTTTCTCTGTGCTCCTTTGAAAGCTCAGGGAAGCCGTAAGCCCAGTCGGGATTTGTACGGTGTGCGGTAGACGCGTCTATTATTCGGACGTTACTGCCCTTTGCAAGCTCGACTGCCTCTCTTGCGGCGGCATCGGGTAAGCAAAGGAAAGTGAAATCAGACGAGCATATAAACTTTTTACGTTCATCGTTGTCCTTTCTCTTGTCCTCATCTATCTTCATTATTTCAATGTCTTTTCTATCCTTGAAACGTTCAAGAATTTTAAGCCCGGTCGTTCCTTCCTGACCGTCTATATATACCTTTACGCTCATATAAGCACCTCTTATTTTTTAAGAAATCTTGTCATTCCGCAACCACGTTCATCGTTCGGTCTGCGCATAAATCCGAGTTTTTCGTAAAACGGCTCTTTATCCTTTGCGGACATAAGGTTTATCATTATCGTTTCACCCTCATCGGCAACCGACAAAGCCTTGTCCATAAGCCTTGTAAGCATTCCTCTGCCTATGCCCTGCCCCTGATATTCGGGACGGACGATAACGTCGCTGATAAAGAACTGATAGCCGCCGTCACCGACAACCCTTGCTGAGCCGACCTCCTTTTCTCCGTCAAGTGCAGTTATCGCAAATACGGAACGTGAAAGCGCACATTCCAGCTGTCTTGGCGAAAGCTCATACCAGCCTACGCTTCGTCTGAACGAATTTATATCATGCGGTAATCTGTATTCATAAGTTATCATCAGATATTGATACCGCCCAGTCTGCTTTCAAGCTCTGCAATCTGACGCTTTACCGCATCTGGAGCAGGGCCGCCGTCAACACCTCTTTGCATAACGCAGGTATCAAGGCTGATAGCGTCATAAACGTCTGTATCAAACGTTTCACACAGCTTCTTGTATTCTTCGATCGGGAGCTGTTCAAGAGTTGTATTCTTCTCTATGCAAAGTGCAACAAGAGTTCCCGTTATTTTATAAGCAGTTCTGAAAGGAAGTCCTTTCTTAACAAGATAATCTGCACAGTCTGTTGCATTAATGAAGCCTTTTGCGGCGGCAGTGCGCATATTGTCCTTAAGCACTGTCATAGTGGCAAGCATCGGGATAAATGTCGAGATACAAAGCTTTACCGTATCAACTGCATCAAAGATAGCCTCCTTGTCCTCCTGCATATCCTTGTTGTATGCAAGCGGAAGTCCCTTCATCATAGTGAGCAGTGTCTGTAGATCGCCGTATACTCTTGCTGTCTTGCCTCTTATAAGCTCTGTAACATCGGGGTTTTTCTTCTGAGGCATTATTGAACTGCCTGTAGAATAAGCATCATCAAGCTCGATAAATTTGAACTCCCATGAACACCACATGATTATTTCCTCGGAAAATCTTGAAAGGTGCATCATCAGCATTGAAATATCTGAGCAAAGCTCAATGCAGAAATCTCTGTCGGATACGCCGTCAAGGCTGTTCATGGTAATATCCTTAAAGCCGAGCAGCTCTGCCGTTCTCTTTCTGTTAAGAGGGTATGTCGTACCTGCAAGCGCACATGAGCCGAGCGGCATTACATCCATTCTCTCCTTGCAGTCAGCAAGTCTGGTTAAATCTCTTGTCAGCATCTGTGCATAAGCCATAAGATGATGAGCAAATGTAACGGGCTGAGCACGCTGTAAGTGTGTGTAGCCCGGCATTACCGTTTCGGTGTGCTGCTTTGCTATATCAATTATCGTGTTTATAAGCTCGCGGACAAGCTTCGCTATTTCATCGACCTCGTCCTTAAGATAAAGCTTTATATCAAGGGCTACCTGATCGTTTCTGCTCCTTGCGGTGTGAAGACGCTTTCCCGCATCGCCTATACGGGCTGTAAGCTCAGCCTCAACGAACATATGAATATCCTCAGCGTTCGGGTCAAAATGAAGCTTTCCACTTTCGATGTCGCTTAAAATTCCGTTCAGTCCCTCTATAATCACCTTGCTGTCGGCAGGGTCAATAATACCGCACTCGCCGAGCATTGTAGCGTGTGCTATAGAGCCTTTTATATCATGCTTGTACATTCTTGCGTCAAATGAGATAGAAGAATTGAAGTCATTGACCTTAGAGTCGACCTCCTTTGAAAATCTTCCTGCCCACATCATTTTTGACATACTGTTGTTTCCTTTCAAATTTATGTTCATAACGCAAAAAGCGTCTTGTTTTTTCCGTTATAAATATAAAAGTAAATAATAAAACACAATACCGTACCGACCGAAAAGTCGGTACGAATCGCATCTTATAAAACCGTAAAAGCCGCAAGGCATAGTTTTACACCTTGCGGGATTTACCGTAACGCTTTTAAAGCTTACTTATTGTTTCTCTCAGCATCAAGCAGAGCCTTAACCTTTATCGGCAGACCGAACAGGTTGATAAAGCCCTTTGAATCTGACTGATCGTAAACATCGTCCTCACCAAATGAAGCGAAATCTTCGCTGTACAGTGTGAAGGGTGATGTAACGCCTGCATTGATGATATTACCCTTGTAGAGCTTGAGTTTAACATCGCCTGTAACAGTTTCCTGTGTCTTGTCAACGAAAGCGTCCATAGCTTCTCTTAAAGGTGTGTACCACTGACCGTTATATACGAGGTCTGCATACTTCTGTGCAAGACCGTACTTATAGTGCTGTGTTTCCTTATCAAGGCAGATAGTTTCGAGAACTTCATGAGCGTGGTAAAGGATCGTTCCGCCGGGAGTTTCATAAACGCCTCTTGACTTCATGCCGACAAGTCTGTTTTCAACAACGTCAAACAGACCGATGCCGTTCTCGCCGCCGAGCTTGTTAAGAGTCTTGATAAGCTTTACGCCGTCCATTTCTTCGCCATTAAGTGAAGTGGGGATACCCTTTTCAAAGTGTATTGTAACATAAGTGGGCTTGTCGGGAGCCTGTTCGGGTGAAACGCCGAGCTCTAAGAAGCCTTCCTTATTGTACTGGGGTTCGTTTGCAGGATCTTCAAGGTCAAGACCTTCATGTGATAAGTGCCAAAGGTTCATATCCTTTGAGTAGTTTGTTTCACGAGTGATCTTTATCGGAACATTGTGAGCCTCAGCGTACTCGATTTCCTGTTCTCTTGACTTGATGTCCCATACTCTCCAAGGAGCGATGATTTCGAGCTCGGGAGCAAGAGCCTTGATTGAAAGTTCAAAACGTACCTGGTCGTTGCCCTTACCTGTGCAACCATGGCAGATAGCGTCAGCGCCTTCCTTCTTAGCTATCTCAACAAGTCTTTTAGCTATAGGAGGACGAGCGAATGATGTACCGAGCAGATAACCCTCGTACTTAGCGCCTGCCTTGAGTGTGGGGAATATGAAGTCGTTAACGAATTCATCCTGTATATCTTCTATATAGAGCTTTGATGCGCCTGTCTTCTTTGCTCTTTCTTCAAGACCTACTATTTCGGAATCCTGTCCTACGTTACCTGCAACGCAGATTACTTCACTGCCGGGGTAATTCTCGTGTAACCACGGAATGATTATTGAAGTATCAAGTCCGCCCGAATACGCAAGTATAATCTTTTTGATTTCTTTAGCCATTTTATTATTTCCTTTCTATTTCACAGACACCTCTCGGCGATCTGCTTACTGATTTAACTCACATTGAATATTATACACCTTTTCGTATCAAAGTCAAGTGCTTTTATGCAGAAAACTGCATAATATACTGTATATAATGAATAATCGATGAATTTTAGCGAATTTTTATGTATTTTTTGATTGACAACCCGCAAATGTAAGGATATAATAATAGTAAAAGGAAACTCAGTCGGAGGAATTATGGAACTTAAGGACAAGCTGGAGATACTTATTAAAAGAAACGGCTACAAAAAGACGGATTTTGCGTCAGCCGTATCCATAACCTACAGAGCGCTTGCAAACTACATAAGCGGTGCAAGAACGCCCAGAGCAAAAACACTTTCGGATATGGCTGTACTGCTCGGTGTAAGTGAAGAACTGCTGACGGACGACAGTATAGACCTGATACTGTCAAGTGATGAAAAGCTTTATTTTTACGGCACTTCCCCGACAGAAGAAAGAGAAAAAGCCGACGATATATTATCCGAAATTTCTGTTCTTCTTTCGGACAACGATTTCACGGAAAGCGACAAGACGGCATTCTTTTCCTGTATAGCTGAAAAATATTTTGCCGCAAAAGCAAAAAATCATAAAGAGCCTATTGACAACGCAGTATAACGGTGATATAATACAAACAGTTGAACAATCGTTCAAACGAAATGAGGTAGAAATGTCAATCAACAATTCAGAAAATATCAAAGAAAAATACGACAGTGAATTCTGTAACTGTAATGTGATACATGAGGACGTAGTAAATTATGTACGTTCGGGAATGCTTGAGCAAATGCAGTTTGAAAAGCTGTCAATG
>CAVJKI010000044.1:0-4695 GCA_963649995.1 Sodaliphilus sp. | reverse complement strand
TGTTCTTCAAGGCAATAAGCGACGAAACGAGAATCAAAATTCTCTACTCGCTGTCACGCTCCAAAATGTGCGTATGTGACCTTGCCGCCCTGCTCGGCATGACGGCTTCGGCAATATCACATCAGTTAAGGGTTTTAAGACAGGCAGAGCTTGTTCGCAGTGAAAAACAAGGCAAGGTTGTTTACTATATGCTCAGTGACAATCATGTTAATACAGTGTTCAGCAATGCACTTGAGCATATAATGGAATAAATCGGAAAAATCAAAGGAGATTATATCTCCTGTTTTTTCGGGTCTAACATTTGAATAATTACTCAATTGTTCAAAACTTCACGCATATCAAAGGTGGTAGCTTATGAAAAGGATTTATATTTTAGAAGGTCTTGACTGTGCACACTGTGCAGAAGAAATCCGTGCGGAGGTCGAGAAGAACGAGCGTGTAAAATCGGCAGGAATGAACTTCATGAAGCAGGAGCTTACCGTTGAAACCGAAGGTCCGTGTTCACCTGATGAGCTTATGACAACGGTCACCGAAGTTGTTGCAAAGCTTGAGCCTGATGTAAAGGTAAGCGAACAACAGCCGAAGAATGTAAAGACATATATTCTCGAAGGTCTTGACTGCGCCCACTGCGCAGAAGAAATAAGAGCGGAAATCGAAAGCTCCGACTTTGCCGAAAGCGCAGGAATGAATTTCTTCAAGCAGGAGCTTACAGTAAGTCCGGCAGGTAACATTTCTTCCGCAGAGTTGCTTGCAAAGGTAACGGAAGTTGTAACAAAGCTTGAACCCGATGTAACAGTTAAGGAAAGACAGACATTCAAGGAAAAGAAATATATAATAGACGGTCTTGACTGCGCTCAGTGTGCGGAAGAAGTAAGAGAAGCCGTTGAGAAATCTGATTACGCAGACAGCGCTAAGATGAATTTTATCAAAAAGGAGCTTACGATAGTTCCCTCAAAGATAATTTCCGACAAGGAACTGTTAAAGCATGTAACAGCAACAGTAACTGCCGTTGAGCCTGATGTGACCGTCAGCGAAAAGGAAAACCATGTTGAGAAAAAGGTAAGCTATACAAAGGACATCATCAAGATGATAAGTGCAGGCGTTCTGTTTATCATTGCTTTTATCCTCGAAAAAACTATCGGCATAGAACAGCTTGCACCTAAGATAGCAATACTTTCAATGTATCTTGTGGCTTACGTTATCTGCGGACTTGAGGTTGCAATTACTTCAATAAAAGCTATAACAAAGAAGAATTTCTTCAACGAAAATACGCTTATGCTTATCGCAAGTATCGGCGCTATAGCAATTCAAGAACCCGAAGAGGCTGTGGCTGTTATGCTGTTCTACACAGTCGGCGAATTCTTCCAGTCGATAGCCGTAAATAAGTCAAGAAGAAGCATATCTTCTCTTATCAAGACAAAGCCCGAAACAGCCGATGTCCTGATTGACGGCGAATATGTAACGGTTGACCCCGAAAACGTTGAAACCGGCAGTACAATAAGAGTTAAGCCCGGTGAAAAGATACCGCTTGACGGCATTATCGAAAGCGGTAATACTTCAATAGATACATCAGCCCTCACAGGCGAGAGCTTACCGAGAGATATTACAGTCGGTGATGAAGTTCCCGCAGGCGCTATCAACATTTCAGGCGTTATCACACTTAAGACTACACGTCAGTTCACAGACAGTACAGTATATAAAATGCTCCAGATGGTTGAATCTGCCGTTGAAAAGAAAACCAAGACGGAAAACTTCATCTCGGTATTTACAAAATACTACACTCCTATAGTAGTTCTTGCGGCAGTTCTCATCTCACTTATTCCTCCCCTGTTCACAGGATTTGATTTCGGAACATGGGTACAAAGAGGTCTTATCTTCCTCGTAATTTCATGCCCCTGCGCACTTGTTATTTCCGTACCGCTCGGATACTTTGCGGGTATCGGTAAGGCTTCATCAAAAGGCATACTTGTAAAAGGCAGTAACTACCTTGAAGCGATTTCAAAGGCAAAGGTCGTATTATTCGATAAGACAGGTACACTTACTAAAGGTCAGTTTGAGGTTACAAAGACCGAGCCTGTGGGAATAAGCAAGGAAGAATTGCTCAAATACGCCGCCTATGCAGAAAGCAACTCCAACCACCCTATAGCTGTTTCGGTAAGAAAATCATACGGCGAAGAAATAGACGATTCACAGATTACAGAATGCAGTGAAATTGCAGGCAAGGGTATCAAAGCAATCGTTTCGGGCGTAACAGTTCTCTGCGGTAACAGCAGACTTATGGCAGACTACAGCATTGGTTGCCCCGAAGCTAACGGTACAGTGCTTTATGTAGCTGTAGACGGTAAATATGCAGGCTTTATAGAAATTGCCGATATGCCTAAGGAACATTCGGCAGAAGCAGTAAAGATGCTTAAAAATCATGGTGTAAAGGTCGTAATGCTCACAGGTGATAATAAATCAGCGGCAGCTGTTGCGGCTGAAAAGCTCGGTATTACCGAATACTATGCGGAGCTTCTCCCCGAAAACAAGAGTGAGATCACACTTAAGATGAAATCCGAGCTTTCCGACAAGGAAAAGGTAATGTTTGTCGGCGACGGAATTAATGACGCACCTGTAATAGCTTCTGCCGATATTGGCGTCGCTATGGGCGGAGGCGGTGCAGACAGCGCCATTGAAACCGCAGACTGCGTACTTATGAAGGACGATCTGATGCAGCTTGCAGACGCATTTGCTATCAGTAAAAAGACAAACCGCATAGTTCTCCAGAATATCATATTTGCACTCGGCGTAAAGCTGATAATACAGGTACTCGGTGTTCTCGGCCTTGCAAATATGTGGGCGGCTGTTTTCGCAGATGTAGGCGTTTCAATAATTGCTATCTTCAATTCGTTAAGACTTTTGAGAAAGTAACTGAAAATCAAGTAAGAGCCGCCTACTGTAAAGTCGGCGGCTCAGGCTGTAGAAAACCCCCGATTTGTAAATGAATCGGGGGCTTTCTGCAATCTGAGCCGTGTGGTTACACACGGCCGTTTTTAGCAATCGGTAATCAGTCAACAAGCTTTACTATCATATCCTTAGCGTCAACAGACTTTGTTATAACACCTGCATCAAGCATCCACTTGATATTGTTATTCCATGTTTCCTCGCTCTGCGATAAGAATGGTGCGCCGTCCTTTTCGGCAAGAGAAAGGATAGTAGCTACGCTCTTTGTTTCAACGTCCTTGTTAAGAGGGAAGTTTTCAGTGTTCTGATTCTTGAGCAGATTTTCAACGCCCTTTTCGGGATTTGCCTTTACGTCCTCATAGCCCTTCTTTGTGGCACGGAGGAAACGTGTAAGCTTGTCGGCGTTCTTTTCCGCATTGTCCTTTGATGTTACAAATACAAGCTCCGTATAGTCGGGTACGCCGTTTTCTGTGGGCTTGATATAGTTTACCGTGAAGCCCTGATTTTCAAGCTCGGGTACCTCGTGGCTGATAAATCCGCCTATCGTGGCGTCAACCTGTCCTGTTGTCATAGATGACATAAGCTCAAAGCCTACATCGATAAGCTCTGCATCGTCCTCCTTAAGTCCTGCGTTCTTGAGCATTGTTTTTACAAACGCTTCATTGAGAACAGAGCCGCCATAGCCTATCTTCTTGTCCTTTAAATCGGCAACTGTCTTTATATTCTTGTCACCGAGCGACATAAGTACATTTACGGGATTCTGCACTGCCGCACCTATTGATACTACAGGGATATTCTGATTAGCATTAGCCTGAATTATATCATGCATATAATAGAAACCGATGTCAGCCTTGCCTGCCGAAGTCATTGATATAGCATCGTTTGTGTTTGAAGGGAACTCAACCTTTAGCTTAAGTCCTTCCTCCTCATAATAGCCTTCTTCTATAGCGTCATATAGGAAAACGTGAGAGCCGTTAGGGTACCAGTCGAGTACGACTGTAAGCTCGTCAAGCTGTTTTGTTCCGCTCTCCTCTGCTGATGATACATCGGTACTGCCGCCTGCCGTCGATGATGTTGTGTTACCTGCACAGCCTGCAACACCGAGCATAATAGCCGCCGCTGTCGCAACAGCCGCAAATCTTTTAGTTTTCATGTTAAATTTCCTTTCTCCATGTTATAATTTTTCTTTCTATTGCACTGATAACAGCTACAACCAACATTGCACACACCGCAAGCACGACAACGGGAGCAAAAACACCCGCACCGTCAAGCTGTGTCATCATACGTTTGCTGAAATATCCCAGTCCGCTCTGCGCACCGAGCCATTCTCCCATTGCCGCTCCGAGAATACTCAGCGGTATTGCCATTTTTATTGCCGAAAAGAATGACGGCAATGCGGCAGGAAATTTCAGCTTGAAAAATATCGCCGTACTGCTCATTCCCATAGTCCTGAGCAGTTCCTCGTTTTCTCTTTTTGCGGATTTAAGTCCGTCATGTACCGATATAGTTATCGGGAAGAATGTTATAAGCACCGCTACAAGCACCTTGCTCCATATCCCGTAGCCGAGCCACAGTACAAAAAGCGGTGCTATTGCCGTAACAGGTATCGTCTGAGTAGTAACTATTACGGGATACAATGCCCTTTCAACGCCCTCAAAGCGTTCCATGATAACGGCAAGTCCTACACCGAGAACAATCGAAATCAAAAGACCGATAAGCGTAACCAGCATAGTAGCAGGAGTATGTACCGTA
>CAVJKI010000043.1:0-11208 GCA_963649995.1 Sodaliphilus sp. | reverse complement strand
TCGTATATCTGTTTTGCTCTGAATTTTTTCTCTCCTATGTCCAATATCTTTTCTTCAAGCTCGCTTTGAGAGAGCGAAAGAATATCAATTTTTCCCATTTGCAATCTTTTTATTTGACCTTTCTGAGAGTGGCGGTAAAGAAGCCGTCACCGTTAATATCGCACGGCAACATAGTTCGTTTATAGCTGTCCTCAATACCCTTGATATTCAGCGGTATAACTACAGGAACAAAGTCACTGCGGCTTTTTAAAAATTCTTCAACTATATCGTCATTTTCTGTTTTGCTCACGGTGCAGGTTGAATAAACAAGTGTTCCGCCCGGTTTAACATACTCTGCCGCATTGCTGATTATTTTCCTTTGTGTATCGGGAAGCGATTCAAGCTGTTTCATCGGCTTATACTTTATTTCCGGCTTTCGTCTGATAACGCCCAGTCCTGAGCAAGGAACATCACAGATAACCTTGTCAGCCTTGGGAATTGCAGGATTGAACTTTGTAGCGTCATTCTCTGCGGCGGTTATAATTTTCAAGCCGAGCCTCTTAGCCGTATTGGAAATTACCGAAACCTTGCCGTCATAAAGGTCGTAGCTGAATATCTTTCCTCTGTCGTTCATAATTTCAGCACAGGTGAACGTTTTGCCTCCCGGCGCACTGCAAAGGTCAACTATTGTTTCATTAAAAGCGGGCGAAGCAATTTTACAGCATATCTGCGATGATATATCCTGAATATGGAACATACCCTTTTTATAAGCGGTACTCTGCTCTATACCCTTAGTGTTGGTGAGTTCTATACAAGCGTCGATCAGTTCATTTTTACAAACCGCAACGCCGTCGGCCTGCAATTGCGAAATAACGTCTTCAACCGAATACCTCGCTGTATTTACTCTTGCGTATATAGGAGGTCTGCCAAAGCTTGATTTTATCATCTGCATGGCTCTTTGTTCACCGAGTTCATGCATCCACTTCTTAACAAGCCACTTAGGACACGAGTATTCTATCGAAAGCTTTGCCTCATCTGTCAGATTACCGTAATCAATCTGCTTTTCATTACGCAGAAAAGTCCTGAGTATAGCATTTACATAACCCTTGGCTTTGGTGCTGTTGCAATAATCGCAAAGAGCTACAGATTCATTGACAGCGGCGCTTTCGGGTACTGAATTCATGAATAACAGTTGGTAAAAACCCATTCGCAGTATCTCTACAACCGCAATCTTTATTTTGTCAAATTCAATTCCCGAATAATAACGTATAAGATAATCAAGCGTCATTCTGCGTTCAAGCACACCGTAGAACAATGCCGCCGAAAAAGCCTTGTCACGCTTGTCAACATCGCTTGACATAAATGCGTGGTCAAGTATAATATTTGAATATGCTCCCTGCGTATCCATTCGGATAAGCAGATCAAGTGTTATCTGTCTTGCGGTTTTCATTTATATCTCCAAATCAATTTCTTCTTGAGCTTGCAATCAGTCGCAACAGCTGTAACAACGCTACGGCAAGCGAAGCAACGTAAGTCATTGCAGCTGCTGTAAGCGTTTTCTTTGCGCCTGTATACTCTGCTCCGAATAATATGCCCTGATTCTTTATTGTCGAAAGCGCCCTTCTGCTTGCGTTGAATTCAACGGGAAGTGTTATCAGCTGAAACAGAACTATTGCCGCAAATAAGCCTATTCCTATTCCTCTGAGTAATGATACATTAAATACTATTCCGAGTATAAAGAACAAAATCCAAGCCGATGAGCCGAACTGGGCTACAGGCAGAATTGCCATTCTTATCTTTATCGGAGTGTACTTCTTTGCATACTGTATAGCATGACCGACTTCATGAGCCGCAACGCCTATCGCACCGACCGAAATACTGTCATAGACAGGGGCTGAAAGCGCTACCGTATTGGTCCTGGGGTCATAATGGTCGGTAAGCTCGCCCGATACTCTTGTAACCTGCACATTGTAAAGTCCGTTGCTGTCAAGAATCTGTCTTGCTATGGTTGCGGCAGACATACCTCTGGAGCTGGGCATTTTATTATACTTTCTGAATGTGCTTTTCACATTAATTGACGTAAATATCGAAAAGAAAAATGCAACTATCAGCAAAAAATAAATTACATTATAATCAAGTAAATATCTAGGCATAATAATTCTCCTTTCTGTCGAAAGCAATTATCTTAATAGCATTCCCTTTTGCAGTTTGTTTCCGTTTACAAAATTTGCAGTACTCATGCGCTTACCGCCTTCGCCCTGAACTTCTGTAAATCTGATGCATTTTTTATCTCCGCAAACCACGGTAAGACTGTTCTCATCTGTAACTGTTCCTGACGGCTCATCAGATGTAATATCGGTCATAACCGCAAAATATACTTTAAGTCTTTTATCTCCTATAAAAGTATAAGCACAAGGCGACGGTGACATACCTCTTATGAAGTTACATACTTCAATTGCACTTTTTGAGAAATCTATCCTGCACATTTCTTTTGAAATCATTCCGGCATAACATGAAAGACTGTCGTCCTGAGGAACAGGCTTTACTGTGCCGTTTTCACAGGCTTCAAGCGTTTCGACTATAAGCTCTCCTCCGATAGCCGCAAGCTTATCGTGAAGTTCTCCCGCTGTCATATCCGAAGTAATTTCTACAGCTCTGCTCATCAGCATATCGCCTGTGTCAAGCCCCTTTGCCATGAGCATTGTGGTGACACCGCTCTCGGTTTCGCCGTCTATTATACATTTCTGAATAGGTGCGGCACCTCTGTATTTCGGCAGAAGCGAAGCGTGTATGTTAATGCACTTGTATTTGGGTAATTCAAGTATGCTTTCGGGTAAAATCTGACCGTAAGCCGCAACCACTATACAATCGGGATTAAGCTCTCTGAGCAGTTCAAGCGACTTTTCGGCATCCTCGCCCTTTCTGAGAGAAAGCAGCTGATATACGGGGATTCCGTACTTTTCGGCACATTCCTTTACGGGCGGTGCCTGCATTTTCTTGCCTCTGTTCTTAGGCTTATCGGGCTGTGTAAATACAGCCTGAACATTGTGGTGCTTGTGCAACTCCTCAAGTGCAGCTACAGCAAAATCGGGAGTTCCCATAAATACTATATTCATAAAGGTATCTCCTTTACTTTTTACGTTCTTCAAGCTGTTCGGACGTAAGCAGTTCGTCTGCCTTATCTGTAAACAGAATACCGCTGAGGTGATCGATTTCGTGACAAAGAGCTATAGCTAAAAGCTCTGTACCCTCTATCTCAAACTCCTTGCCGTATCTGTCCTGAGCCTTGACCTTAACCTTTGCAGGTCTGTCGACATATCCCCACAGACCCGGTACGGAAAGACAACCCTCAAGCTCATGCTGTTTACCTTTCATAGAGGTAATAACAGGGTTTATAAGCTCGATTTTACCATGATCATCGCCGACATCAATGACAACAACTCGTCTTAGTACGCTTATCTGCGGTGCGGCAAGACCTACACCGTTTGCCTCCTGCATTGTTTCGTACATATCGTCAAGCATAGTCCACAGCTTATCGTCAAAGACGGTAACGTCCTTGCATCTCTTTCTCAGCGACTCGTCGCCGTCCTTAGCTATTATTCTCTTTGCCATTTCAAAAATCCTTTCTTTATATAATTTCGCCGTTCATATCGGCGAAGAAGCTTACTTTATCAAGAGCCGGTGACTTATATGCGTCAAGCAGTGTCGCCTGCATTACCCACCTGAACTCTTTGTTGTTCTTACATTTTATGATTATCCGATAACGGTACTTGCCGTTTACTTTAGCCACAGAGCAGGCAGACGGTCCGAGTACTCTTATCGGGATATTATGACCCTCAAGATTTTTCAAAAACAGCTTTACAAAGCTGTCAGAGCCTTTTTTACAAGCAAATTCGTCGGCAGATGAAAGCCCGATTTCACATATATCACAATACGGCGGAAACAAAAGCGCTTTTCTTATTTCGCACTCCTGTTTGAAAAACTCATCGTAATTCTGGTCTGCCGCAAGATTGAGGACATAATGCTCGGGAGAAAATGTCTGTAAATACGCTCTGCCCTTTTTTGAGCCTCTGCCGCATCTTCCGACCACCTGAGTTATAAGTGAAAATGTCTTTTCGTAACCGAGGTAATCACCTGCATACAGCGACTTATCTATCAGCAGTACGCCGACAAGAGTTACATTCTCAAAGTCAAGTCCTTTGGCTATCATCTGAGTGCCGACCATAATGTCGTATTCACCGTTTTTAAACTTGTCAAAATTCTTCTCATAAGAGAATTTGCTCATTGTGGTGTCGGCATCCATACGCAATACTCTTGCGGACGGAAACAACGCTGAAATTTCATCTTCAATGCGCTGCGTTCCTGTGCCTGAGCTGTATATGAACTTTGAGCCGCATGACTTGCATTTTCCCGTGAATACTTCGGTATAGCCGCAGTAGTGGCATATCATGCAGTTATTTGCCTTGTGATATGTCAGCGGTATGTTACAGTTTGGGCATTTATATACCTCACCGCACTTAATGCAGTTCATATAGGTGTTGTAACCCCTGCGGTTAAGCAGAAGAATAGTCTGCTCGCCATTGCTCAGATTCTTTCTTATTTCGTCAGCCAATGCCCTGCTAAAATTGGAGCGGTTTCCTGTTTCAACTTCAACCTTCATATCAACAAGGTACACTTCCGGCAAAACAGGCTGGCTGTATCGCTTTTTCATCTCAAACAGCTTATATCTGCCTGTTGACGCAAAGTATGCGCTTTCAAGGCTTGGAGTGGCAGACGCCAAAAGCAATGTGGCTTTGTGATAAAAGCATCTCTGCTTTGCTATGCTTCTGGCATTATAGCGAGGGGATTTTTCCGATTTATAAGTATGCTCGCCCTCCTCATCAATAACTATTATACCGATGTTGTCAAGAGGCGCAAATACTGCACTTCTTGTGCCGATGACTATCCGTGCCTGACCGTTTTCAATGCGCTTATACTCGTCCATTCTCTGACCGAGGGATAAGTTGCTGTGGATAACCGCAACATTACTTCCGAAAAGGTCGGTAAAATTTCTTACCATCTG
Organism: Sodaliphilus sp.; assembly: GCA_963649995.1. GTDB lineage: Bacteria > Bacillota > Clostridia > Oscillospirales > Ruminococcaceae > Ruminiclostridium_E. Next base: position 6,167 of record CAVJKI010000043.1, on the reverse strand, counting down.
CGGAGTAAGCGATATTTCGGGTACAAGCATAAGTGCTGTCTTGCCCTGCTTTACCGCCTTATCGATAAGCTTTAAGAAAACGGTGGTCTTGCCGCTTCCCGTAACGCCTTTAAGCAATGCACACTGCGGTTTTCCGCTGTCCATAAGCTCGGACATTCCGCTGTATACAGCCGATTGCTCGTCCGACAGCGTTATATCGTCAATGCTCCTTACAGCCTTTGCGCCTGCCGTAAGCGAGCGGGAAATTTCATTATCAAAACATTCAACAATGCCGTTTTTCTCCATGTTATTTATAACGGCATTTGTTACAACACAATTATAGCATACTTCCTTTACGGAAGCGGAAATGGCACACTCAAGAAAATCTGCTACCCTTTTCTGCTTTGCAGTGAGAGGTTTTCCGCCTTTATCGGCATATTCACCGCTCTGATAGCTTTCTGTCAGCCTGACATTCTTTTCGGTTTCACTGCCTATTCTCTGCTTTATTATATCAAGAGAAACAAGCACCGATTTTTCACAAAGCTGTTTTATCAGCTTTTTCCGCTGTTCGTCAAAGCCGTAATCTATCATGTCGTTAAGCTCTCTGTCGCTTTTGCAACCGAGGAGCATTGCAGCTACAGCCTGTTCGGAAGGCTCAAGTAAAAAGCTGTCGGGGGCTTTCTTGAATTCATCGTTCAAAGTGTATCTCTGCGATACGTTAAGTGCCATGCCGCCCGGAAGAATTGTCTTTACCGCATCAAAATAGGTGCAGAAAGTATTCTCTTTCATCCAGCGCATAAGTCTGAGCATTTCCTCGCTGAGAACTACTCCGTCATTTATAACGCAGTACACCTCTTTAAGTCTGCTGTAATCGGCGATTTGCTTAAAGCCAGTTACCAGTCCGACACGCTTTTTGCCGCCCTTGCCGAACGGAACTATTACACGCTGACCGACCTTAGCTGTTACGCCCTGCGGCAGATAGTAATCGAACTCGTTATCAAAGCTGTAAAGCGCTTTATCGACAACTACCGATACAATGGCTTTATCAAGGCTGTCGCTCATTACGATCTCTTTATTTCTTCAAGCAGAGAAAGTGAACGCTTTGTACTCATCTTTTCTGCAAGGATAACGGCATTAACATCATCTACAGCCTTTTCAAGTGCGCCGTTTACAACGAGGTAATCAAACTTATCCGCAAACTGAAGCTCGTTTCTTGCCTGAGCTATTCTTGCGACGATAGTTTCTTCTGTTTCTGTGCCTCTTTTTCTCAGTCTTCTGTCAAGCTCGCTCATTGAGGGAGGGAGTATGAAAATAAGTACACACTCGGGGAATATCTTTTTTATATTCATAGCGCCTTCCACTTCGATTTTAAGTATTACGTCCTTGCCCTGTTCAAGCATATCCGTTACGGCTTTTTTAGGTGTGCCGTAATAGTTGCCGCAATACTGTGTATATTCAAGCACTTCGCCGTTTTCTATCATCTTTTCAAACGCTTCTACAGTCGTGAAATGATAGCTTACGCCGTCAATTTCACCCTCACGCATTGCCCTTGTGGTAGCGGAAACCGACTGTGTGAGATTTGAATTCTTCTTATAAAGTTGTTCAAGTATCGTATCCTTTCCGCAGCCCGATGGTGCAGAAATTACTATAGGCAGTCCCTTATTCATTTTAATTCTCTCCCTTTATTCTTCGTCTTCACCTGCTGTTATGCCTGTGAAGTGCGATATATCCAGTGCCGACAGAACTACATGATTGCTGTCGGTTATTATTACTGTCTTTGTCTTTTTGCCGCAGGTTGCATCTATAGCCGTATTGTTATCCTTTGCGGCGGATATGATACGCTTTACCGGTGCGGCATCAGCGCTTACAGCCGCTATTACCCTGTCGGAATTAACTGTATTGCCGTAACCTATATTTATCAGCTTCATAAGCTCTCCTTTGCACTTTTATTTAATTTGTTATTATATCACCGTTATGTGATAATTTAAAGAAAATCAGCCGAGTTTTGACGCTAAAAGCGGAGAATAATGGTTTCTGAATTCTTCAAAAGTACCGTCTTCAATTGCCGCTCTTATCTTTTCCATAAGCGTATTGTAGAAATAGAGATTATGCTGTACCGCTAGTCTGCCGCCGAGCATTTCTCCCGACTTGAAAAGATGTCTGATATACGCCCTTGAGAAGTTACGGCAGGTGGGACAGTCACACTCGGGATCGATCGGTAACGAATCGGTTTCAAAGCACTGATTTGTAACATGGGTGATACCGTTCCATGTGAACACCGTTGCGTGACGTGCGTTTCTGCTTGGCATAACGCAGTCGAACATATCAACGCCTCTGTACACGGCTTCGATTATATTGGATGGAGTTCCGACACCCATTAAGTATCTTGGCTTGTCTGTGGGTGCATGTGGAATAACCGTTTCAATTATGTTGTACATCACATCGGTAGGCTCGCCTACGGCAAGACCGCCGATCGCTACACCGTTAACGTTCATATTAGCGATAGTCTTCATGTGTTCGGCTCTTATATCGTCATAAGTTCCGCCTTGATTTATCGCAAACAGCATCTGCTGACGGTTTATAGTTTCGGGCAGAGAATTAAGTCTTGCCATCTCATCTATACAACGCTGTAGCCATCTTGTGGTTCTGTCAACAGACTTCTTGACATAATCATACGGCGAGGGATTTTCTATACATTCATCAAAAGCCATAGCTATTGTGGAGGCTAAATGCGACTGTATTCTCATGCTCTCCTCGGATCCCATGAAAATACGCCTGCCGTCAACGTGGGAGTTGAAATACACTCCCTCCTCCTTTATCTTTCTGAGCTTTGCAAGCGAGAAAACCTGAAATCCGCCGCTGTCGGTGAGAATAGGTCTGTCCCAGTTCATAAACTTATGAAGTCCGCCCATTTTGTATATAACATCGTCACCTGGGCGTACATGAAGATGATAGGTGTTGCAAAGCTCTACCTGACACTTAAGGTCTTTGAGGTCAAGCGATGAGATACCACCTTTGATTGCCGCAGAAGTGCCGACGTTCATAAAGAACGGCGACTGTATCACTCCGTGAGGGGTGTGAAACTCTCCTCGTCTTGCCGCTCCGTCTGTTTTTAATACTTTAAACATATTTCTCCTTATATCTGATAACTGACAACGCAATCAAGCGGTATCATTCCGACTTCACCGCTTTGCGCTATGCCGTAACAGTATTTTTCATTCTTATAATAAGCGAAGAATGTTTCGCCTTTATTAACGGAAACAAACGCATCAAGATTTGACCAGCCGTGATAATGCCCGTCGCCCCATTTGTCGATAAAACGCTCAAGAATAAGTCCGCTCTTGCCGCTGTGCTTATCACGCACCGATACAAGTCCGTCGGTTTTGTCGAGTATTTCAAGATCGCTCTTTTCGTAATCAAGGTAAGAATACCGCTTCGGGGCTGAATGATCCTTGATAACCGTATATTTTTCGCACGACTCAGACGGCACAAAAACATTGTCATAGCTGTAGATTTCGCCGTCCTTGTTTATGATAAAAGCATTTAACTGACCTGCCGATTTTACGGAACAACCGCCGTCAATATCGATGATCTTTTTATCCGTATCTATTATCGGCAGATTTGTGTTATTGCTTCTCGCAAAATTGTAAGTCGGGAAATGACCCACAACTACATATTTATCAAGAGCGTGACTGCTTCTTATCCACCACGGTGCGCACAAAACAAACTGTTCGCTGCTGTTTTCCCAGTCGGGACGGTTTTCTGCTCCTGCATGGATAAAAATGTGCTTTTCGGTTTCTATAGCGTGCGGAAGCTGTGAAACAAATGACAATTCTTCGGCAAATTTCTCGTTTACAGTATTGCGCTTGTTATCAAAATCTGTCGTGAAATCGGTAATACCGATGCTCTCAGCCATTTGTGTATAGGCATTCACAGGGCGGTATTTGAGCCTGTCAAGAAATTTTTCCTTTTCATCGTCAAAAGCCATGCGTGATACCATTGTATCGTTATTGCCTTTGATACAAATGCACTTTGAGTTTTGCGACAATTCATGCACAAACCGCAACGTTTCTATATTCTGTCTGCCCTTTTCAAGAATATCACCGAGAATGAACAGATAGTCGCTTTCTTTATCGTATCCGCATTTACGGAGCAATTCTCTGAACTCGTAGCAATGTGCGTGAATATCGCTTACACAAATTATTCTGCATTTATAGGGCAGTTCAAATTTTCTTATACTAAGCATCATATTATTATCATACTGTCGCCGAAGCTGAAGAAACGGTATTTCTCCTGTATAGCGACATTATAGGCGTTAAGCGTCTTTCCTCTGCCTAAGAACGCACTTACAAGCATTATAAGCGTGCTTTCGGGAAGGTGGAAATTCGTTATCAGTCCGTCTATTGCTTTAAACTCATATCCGGGATAGATGAATATTCCCGTATCGTGCGAGCAGGCTTTTATTTCGCCGTTCGGATCAAGCGATGCGGCGGATTCAAGTGTACGGCAGCTTGTAGTGCCGACTGAAATCACACGTCCGCCGCGCTCTCTGCAAGCTTTTATCTTGTCGGTGGTTTCCTGCGGTATTGAGTAATGCTCAACGTGCATTTTATGATCAAGTATGTTATCCTCTTTTACGGGACGGAATGTACCCAGTCCGACATGGAGAGTTACAAATGCCGTATCAACGCCTTTTTCACGGAGCTTTGTGAATACGTTTTCCGTAAAATGAAGTCCTGCTGTGGGGGCGGCGGCTGAGCCTATTTCATGGGAATAGATAGTGTTGTATCTGTCCTTGTCCTTTAGCTTTTCGGTAATGTACGGGGGTAACGGCATCTGACCGATACGGTCAAGCACTTCAAAAATGCTGTCGCCGTCATAAGTAAACTCGGCTATTCTGTCGCCGCCCTCGGCGTAATCCACTATCTTGGCAGTGAGTATTCCCGAAAAGTCAACCTTAGTGCCGATTTTAAGCCTTTTGCCGGGTTTCACCATTACTTCCCAACGGTTATGGGAAATCTGGTGTAAAAGCAGGAACTGTACTGCCGCACCTGTTTCCTGCTTTATTCCGTAAAGTCTTGCAGGGAAAACCTTGGAGTCGTTTAATACGAGCAAGTCACCCTTTTTAAGATAATCGCATATATTATAAAAGCGGTCGTGTGTAATTTCACCGCTTTTACGGTCAATTTTCATAAGCCTTGAACTGTCACGGGGTTCAAGCGGAGTCTGTGCTATAAGCTCCTGCGGTAAATCATAATAAAAATCCGATTTCAACATTGTTTTTCCTCTGTTTTTGCGTTTTTCACGCACTTTTTCTTTGCGTTTATTGCATACTGTTTAATAATAACACATTTGAGGCAAAAAATCAAATTATTTTTTAACGCTTCGGCATTGACAAACAGCGGTAAATGTGATAATATAAACAAAGCAGGTAGAGGTGCGATTAAAGAATAGTACCCGTTGCGTCAATCTGCCGACAGATTGTAACGGTGAAAGGCTTTGTTGCCGAAGAGTATAAGTGTCGGAGCTTATACGTCTGGTCGTGTGTCTAATATATGCACGATTGTCATCAAGCGGTTAAGCTGTAGGTGGAGAGCTATCAACATAACTTTTTATCACATGCATATAGAGCCGCCTGTAATCATTTTTACAAGCGGTTTTTTTAAAGAAAATATGCTATAAGCAAAAAAGAAGGATGGAAACTAAAATGAAAAACTACAATGTAGGTATCATCGGTGCTACGGGCATGGTAGGACAGCGTTTTGCCGTTCTGCTTGAAAATCACCCCTGGTTCAATGTAAAGGTGCTTGCCGCATCTCCCCGTTCGGCAGGAAAGACTTATAAAGAGGCTGTAGGCTCAAGATGGCTTATTGAAAAGCCCATGCCTAAGGCTATGGAAGATATAGTTATCATGGACGCTACGGCAGATATTGAAAAGATCGCATCGCAGGTTGACTTCGTATTCTGCGCAGTAGATATGAAGAAAGACGAAATAAAGGCTCTTGAAGAAGCTTATGCAAAGCATGAGTGTCCCATTATGTCAAACAACTCGGCTAACCGTTTCACAGACGACGTTCCTATGATCATCCCCGAAATCAACGATGAACACATGGCTATCGTTGAGGCTCAGAAGAAGCGTCTGGGCACAAAGAGAGGCTTCATTTCGGTTAAGTCAAACTGCTCTATCC
>CAVJKI010000042.1:5965-11278 GCA_963649995.1 Sodaliphilus sp. | reverse complement strand
ATGCAAAACCTACAAAACAGATAAGAATTAAACAATTGATTTTAGAGAACTAATCACGCAAAACCTATTGACAACATAGGTTTTGCGTGATATACTCATAACAACGAAAACGAAAGGGGCTGACAAAATAAAAATGATGAACATAATGCGAATGTGTGAAACCGATATAATAATGCGTCTGTCCCGCAAGAGCGTCTGAGCCTCTCAGAACTTCAAACGCACGGGCGCAGAAAATAAGCGTCCGTTATTTTTATGGGAGGATATATGATAGAACTTAAAAACCTTGAAAAGACATACCGCACTTCAAAGGGCAGTATTACGGCGATAAAGGATATAAATATTACGATAAACGACGGCGAGATATTCGGTATCATCGGACTTTCGGGTGCGGGAAAAAGTACACTCGTCCGCTGTATAAATTATCTCGAACGCCCGACATCGGGACAGGTTATAATTGACGGCAAGGAACTTGGAAAGCTCAGCAACAAGGAGCTTTTAAAAACACGGCAGAACATAGGAATGGTGTTCCAAGGCTTCAATCTTCTCGCACAGAGAAACGTAATAAAGAATATCTGCTATCCGCTTGAAATTGCGGGTATGAAAAAAGCGGACGCCGTAAAGAGAGCTGAAAGCCTGCTGGAGCTTGTAGGACTTTCAGACAAGGCTAAAGCGTATCCGTCACAGCTTTCCGGCGGCCAGAAGCAGCGTGTGGCAATTGCAAGAGCGCTTGCCGCAGAAACACATTATCTTCTGTGCGATGAAGCAACAAGCGCACTTGATCCCGACACGACAAGATCGGTGCTTGAGCTTTTAAAGAAGATAAACAGAACTCTCGGCGTTACTATTATAGTGATCACTCACGAGATGAAGGTAATAGACAGTATATGTGACAGGGTTGCGGTGCTTGATAACAGCACGGTTGCCGAATTAGGCGATGTAAGGACGATATTTGCAAATCCTCAGTCGGATATAGCAAGAAAGCTTATCATGCCGCAGGGCGAGCTTCCCGTAACAAGCGAACACGGAAAGAAGATAAGAATAATCTACAATGGCGAAAATTCTTCACAGTCGCTGTTATCCGATATGATCTTAAAGTGCAACACTCCCGTCAATATTCTTCACGCAGATACAAAGGACATTGACGGCAAGGCTTACGGTCAGATACCGGTACAGCTACCTGAGGACAACAACTCGGTAGAAAAGATCATCGCTTATCTGAACGCCAACAGCGTTACTTATTCACAGGTATAAGGGGGAAGAAAAAATGTCAAGCGATCTTATACAGCTGTGGGATAAAGGAGTGCTTTTACAGGGTATATGGGAAACGATATACTTAACATTTATCTCATCGTTCATAGCTTACGTTTTCGGCCTTCCGATAGGCGTACTGCTTACAGTGACCGACAAGGACGGAATACACCCTATCCCGTGGCTCAACAAAATAATAGGTATTATAGTTAACATCTTCCGCAGTATACCGTTCATCATTCTGATGGTTGCGTGCTTACCCGCCGCAAAGGTTATTGCAGGAACAAGTCTTGGCAATAAGGCAATGATAGTAATGCTCGTTATAGCGGCTATCCCTTATGTGGCAAGAATGACAGAATCCTCTTTCAAAGAGGTTGACAAAGGTGTTATTGAAGCGGCTCAGGCAATGGGAAGTTCAACATTCAAGATAATATATAAGGTGCTTATCCCTGAAGCAAAGCCCGCACTTATGGTCGGTGCAGTCATTTCACTTGTAACCATTCTCGGTTACTCGGCAATGGCAGGAACGATCGGCGGCGGCGGACTCGGTATGATAGCTATTTCATTCGGCTATCAGCGTTTCAATAACGATATTGTGTGGATATGCGTACTGCTTACGGTTATCATCGTACAGCTCATTCAGGAGCTCGGTATGCTGATAGCACGCAAGGCGGACAAACGTATAAACAAGTGAGGAGAGATTAACTTATGTCACTGCTTTTTACAAAGCTCTTAAGACAGAATTTCCGCTTCGGACGAATGTGCCGATGTTGTATATAACAGAAATAAAACCGTAAAATAACGGTGCAGAACAAAGAAAGATAAATAAAAAATACAACATTGACAGGCGGTAAACCCGCAGAAACGGAGAATTAAAATGAAAAAGATATTATCACTGATACTCACAGCGGCTCTTGCAGGCGCAACACTTACAGCGTGCAGTTCAAACGGCACAAGCTCAGCAGCTTCTTCAAACGATGCTTCATCTTCAGATACGGCATCATCAGCTTCAAGCACAGCAGATACAGACAAGGTTATCAAGATCGGTGCAACAGCTACGCCTCACGGTGAGATCCTTGAATTTGTAAAGGAAAAGCTTGCTAAGGACGGCTATGACCTCCAGATCACAATTTACGATGACTATGTACTGCCCAACAATGCAGTTGCAAGCGGTGAGCTTGACGCTAACTATCACCAGCACACACCTTACCTCAACAATTACAACGAGAAAAACGGTACAGACTTAGTTCCTGCCGCTCTTATCCACTATGAGCCCTTCGGTCTTTACGGCAACGGCGTTGAAAAGATTGCAGACATCAAGGAAGGCGCTTCGATCGTAATTCCTGCTGATGACAGCAATGAAACAAGAGCGCTTCTTCTCTTACAGCAGGAAGGACTTATCGAGCTTCCCGAGGGTGCAAACGCTAAGGACGGCGTTACAACACTTGACATCAAGGACGACCACGGCTATAAGATAACAACAGTTCAGGCTGATACGGTTGCCGCTCAGTTTGCAAACAGCGACGCAGGCTCTTTAGCAGTAATCAACGGTAACTATGCTCTTGCCGCAGGACTTGATATAAGCAAGGCTCTTGCAGTTGAGGACGCTTCGGGTGATGCGGCTCAGACATACGCTAATATCATAGCAGTTAAGAGCGGTAACGAAAACCTCCCCAAGATTCAGGCTCTTATAAACGCTCTTAAGTCAGACGACGTTAAGAATTTCATTAACGAAAAGTACAACGGTGCAGTTGTAGCGATCTTCTGATAAGTTTAAAAGACAAACAGATAACAACAATATTTTCTTCATACGGTAAGCATATAAAGCAACGCCCCCTGAATTTCAGGGGGCGTTGTCCTTTATACCAGCTTATATTTCCGAAGTCATATTACAGAGGAATCTTGCGACGATCATAAGAATAATTCCGATAAAGCCGAATATTGCGGCGAGAATAAATTCAGCACAGAGCAACATGATTATTGCATACAGAAGCAGAAGCATACCTACGCTTCCGAGCAGATTTCCAAACAGTGAAAAGCTCTCCTCACTGCCTATTATTGCATGAACAATATCAGATATAAGAAGTATCACAAGCCTTAAAGGCATAAGCAGGAATGAAATCATGTATACGATGAAGCCAACGACAACAGACATTATAAAGCCCGGTGCATTGCTTACCCTGACAATCTCCGATCTTACGCATTTACCGTTTACATATACGTTCAACAGATACTCGGTAACGGTTGCACCATCATTAAGCGCTCCGATAAAATTAAAGCTGTTGCGTATATCCTTCCACAGGAAGAACAGACCGCCGATAAAGCATACAGTCGCCCACGATATAAGCCATGACGACGGCGAGAAGAAGCTTTCAAGTCCCTTCTGATCCACAGCGTCCTTTATAACGTTATATATAACCTTGAAGCTGTCCTGATACGTTAATTTCACAGCGCCTTTTTCAGCTCTTGAAACAAGCTTTAAATCCGCACGGAAAATATATGTACCGCTTTCAAGTGCGCCTGACTCCTCGCTTCCGAGCGTAATCACTACGGTTTTCTTTCCGCCCTTGTTTATTTCGGTAAGTCCAGTCTGCTCAAATGAAGTCACTGTAGCTGACGATAACGGCGAGGTAAAATCATTTTCACCGTCTGTAACAGTATAGGACGCATTTCCGTCAGCGGCTGTACCGTCTTTATACAGGCGATATTCTACTCTTGATTCCCAAGGACCTTTTCTCATAGAATCAAGATATTCCTTTTCCTGCTCGGCACTGTCACCGAGAACTCTTTCAAGATATGTCGTATCATATCCGACATTCGGCAGAGTGATCGTTATCTTAATATCATCATAATCGCTTCCGCTTTTGATTTTGAGCTTCATCTCGTCTTTTGCCAGTTCATACGACGCAGTAGCTCCGTTCTTTGCGTTTACGGTTATTGAAGCGCCTGAATCCTTGCCGGTCATAACAAGCTTATCGGCGGTCGTATCCAGAAGTGCCGATAACGATACTCCGACAGAAATGCTTATAAATATAATAAAAGACAGATAAACTATTCGTAAAATGTGTTTTATTCGTGACATAACCTCTCCTTATCCCATTAAAACCATTTTCTTAATTTCATATTACCATATTTGTTCATTTGTTGCAACCGATTTCATAATTTTTATAAAAAACCGCAGACATATCGTCTGCGGTAAAATTAAAATTCAGGCTGTATTAAGTCCCAAGGAAAAAATATCTATGCTGACACTGACGTTAAATTCGCTTTCGGAAATTATTTCATCTATCCTGTCGCTGTTATCGTTATAAAATTTGTTACAGCATCGGCGCAAAGCATTTTCAAATCCGAATACATCACAGCCCTTTTCTGCAATCGGTCTTACCGAGCTTTCAATAATACGTTCTAGCTCGTTTTCAGCGGATTTTGTAACAATATTCACTGCCTTTTCATCGTCTTCTCCGATACTTCCTCTTGAGCCGGCCTTACCCGACGAGCTGAAAACAACATTGAAAATTACTTTACCGTTGTTTTCGGTTGCTGTCATATTCCGTGTAACATCTCCGAGGGTAACGCTGGGCTTTGCATATTGTTCAAGCGGAATAGTAAACGAATATTCCGACGGACGTTCGGTCATGAAAAATATCGCCGTCACCGCATCGCCGTCAACAACTGCGGATTCCTTTCCGTCCTTGAACACTACTCCGCCGTCAAGAATTATCGTTGTTTCTCCGTCCTCGCTTTGTTCCTCGCCTCCTCCCTTGCTGTTGCCTTTTTCTTTCGGAATAGTCACGTCTGTTTTTAAAACGGCGGTTTTCAGCATCGGAAGAAAGGCGCTTCCCGTTTTGGTGCAAAGCATGGTCATAACCTCATACGGGTAAGTGCTTTTGCATCTGCTTTCGCTTGCGGCGTTTCTGATAAGATCGGACAGGCGCTGAGAAGATGTCGAACCCTCCTTGAAGCGTATATCAAGCAATTCCTCTGCAGTATCCTCAGCGGCGGCAACATACGCCTGCGGATGGGAATGGTAATTACCTACGAAAAATTCAAGCGTCTGTGCAAGGT
>CAVJKI010000042.1:0-5955 GCA_963649995.1 Sodaliphilus sp. | reverse complement strand
GTGCAAGGTCGTATTTTCTCAGTTCTTTACCTACTATTATCAGTCTGTTTTCGCTGAGAAGCAGATCCTTGCCTGTTAGTATCGACGCATTCTTTGCGGCAGAAAATACGCTGTCGCCCTCGCCGACGCTTTTAAGGACGTTATCCTGCGTCTTGTCTATCTGATTCTGTCCGCCCTCGCTCGACTGGTTGAAATACTGCATACTGATACGATACACCCTTTTGTCGGGTAGATAATCTATGCCTATCGCCTGAACTATAGCACGGTCGGCAAGGTCAACATAGCTTACGCAACCGCACATTACAACCGTCACAGCTATTACAAGCATTGCCGCTGTCGCTCTTATTATCTTCATTGCTTCTTACCCTCCGTCTGCTTTCTTTTGCCTGTGATCAGCACGGCAAGCGGAACGATAAAGCCGCCGAGCAATATATGAATACCGCTGTTCATGATATTCTTAAAGCTCTCGTATACCGTTCTGTCACTGCTGAAAATCATACACAGCATAAATAAAAAAGCCCCGTATACCGTTACCGCTTTTTTTGTGTCGGGCTTTTTGGCGCATAATGAATATATTCTTCCGACGCAATAGATAAGCAATGCTGTTTTTATGATCCCGCACATCAGCCATACTATCGCATCTATTCCGTCCAGGCGCTGAAATATCACAATATCGGATAATGAGGCAATAATATAAAGCGGATATTCGATTTTACTCATATACGGACCCAGTATCATATTATAAAGCAGATTAAGCCACTCAAGCAAAACCAGAAGTATCGGCAGATAATAAAGCACTGTTTTATGCGCTTTACTGCGGATTTCATCAGTTATTACCGCAAAAATCAATATTTCGCTGTTCATGCTTATTTCCGACAGCGTGCATTTTATGAAATACCGACCGTCCTCAATAAATGCGGGATACAGAAATTCAGGATTTATTTTATCCCACATGGTAATTCCGATAAGGAAAATAAGCAGACCGAATATCACTGCCGCAAAAACAGAGGCTCTTGTAACAGCGCTTAGTCCCTTTACCGCACCGTAGGTCGCCGCCGCAACAAGCACCGCAACTCCCGATATTGTGAGTATACTGTTAAGCAACGTGTCGGTAATATAATGCTGTATGCTGATAACCGTCTGTACTGCAACAGCAGTAAAAATCAGCGCAAGTATAAGACCTACAGCTATGCCGAACACCTTGTTGCGCCTTAACGCACAGGTCATCACACTGTCACCCTTGTATCTCAATATCAGAAATATAAGAGGCAGATAAAGAAGCGCAGCTACCGCCTTTGCAAGCAGTATTGCTATAAAACGGTCAGTGCCGTAGCTTATCATTTCCGCAGGCGTTGTCATCATCTCGGCTGACAGTCTGCAAGCCAAAAAAGCTATAACGAGCTGTCGGTTACTTATCCTGCTCATCTCTCATCGTCCTTTCACTGCCATATCTGCTCTTTGCCTTACCTGACAGCTGTTGTACTGTCATATCCGAGCCTGACAGCTTGCGCCAGCTGGCTCTGTAAAACGTGTCACGCACTATACTTTTAAAGGTTATCGGGGCAATTGGCGCTGTATACGGCACTCCGTAGGCATTTTTGGAGCATATTCTGAAAAATACAACAACACCGACCACGGTAATTCCGAATAATCCAAGCATACCGCCTGCAACTATAAAGACAAGCCTTAATATCATACAGCTGTCATATAAATCAGGCACGGCAAACGAGCATAATCCCGTTGCGGCAATAATCAGCACGACAGGAGCACTCATTAGTCCTGCCGACACGGATATTTCACCTATTACAAGTCCGCCTACAATACTCACCGCATGGCCGACACTTCTCGGCAAACGAAGTCCCGCTTCTCTCATTATCTCATACAGCAGATACATGATAAGACACTCGCCGAACACGGGATAAGCCGTAGTCTGCACCGAGGAATAGATGTTGAGCAGAAGCGCCGAACGAAACATTTCAGGATGAAAATTACAGAGCGCAACGTAAAGTCCGGGCAGTACAGCTCCGGCAATAAAAGCAAAAAAGCGTATTATACGGAGAAATGCGGAAAAGTACGGCTTATGCGTATAATCGTCCATTGTGACGAAATTTTCCGCAAAAAGGCAGGGCAAAACAAGTGCAAACGGAGTTCCGTCAACGATGATTCCGACCCTGCCCTCATACAGCTTCGATACAAATACATCGGGGCGTTCTGTTGTGAATATCTGTGAAAAAAGCGTAGTTCCGCCCGGCTCCAGAAAGCTCTGAAGATATTCACTGCTTACAATGGTATTGAGAGGCACATTCTTAAGCTTGTCTATCACAGCGTTTACTGTGTTCACATCCGCTTTATCGGTGAGATAACAAACCGAAACATCGGTGTTACTGCGGTCGCCTATCGCCATCATTACGGTTTTCAGCGTAGGCGATTTCATTCTTCGTCTTACCATAGTAACGTTAGTTCTGACGACCTCAATAAAGCCCTCTCTTGACGCTCTGAGGTTTATATGCGTTGACGGTTCGTCTATACTGCGGTGCGAATAGCCCTGTATTCCTATTGCAATGCCGAAGCCTGCACCGTCGCATAAGAGAACGGCAAAGCCCGACATTATATTAAGGCACAGCGTATCAAAGTCATACACCTGCTTTTGCTCCTCAGCAATAGGCATATCCGAACATACTGTGCAGAAAAAATCGTTATCGTCCTGTATTTTAGGCGGCGAAGCTAAAAGCGGGCGGAAAATCAGATTCGCAAGATCAGCTTTTCCTATCATTCCCTCGCAGGTTATCACCGCCATTTTGTGGTTGTCGGCGGCAAAATATTTTATTATAAGATCCGAACTGTTGTTCATCAAGGCCCGTACCTCCGAGCAGTTTTCGTTAAGGCTTGCAGTCAGCTTTTTACTGCCGCTGTTGACGCTCTCTACAGGCTTTTCGGAAAAATCTGGCCGTTTTTTTGTATTGCTCATTTAAGTCCCTCGCATATTGAAAGATAATCAGCAGATAATAGCTGTGAAATAAAATCTATAAATTATCTTTTCCGACAATGGAGGGAAATATGCTGATAATAATTATCCGATCGGTACTTTTGTACATTCTTATAGTGTTTGCTTTACGTCTTATGGGCAAAAAACAGCTTGCACAGCTACAGCCGTCCGAGCTTGTGACCACCATACTTATATCAAATATCGCAACTCTGTCGCTGGAGGATTCGACAGTACCGATGATATACGGTGTTATACCGATACTGATGATAGTTTGTCTTGATGTGTTCATGTCCTTTATAATGCTTAAAAATTCACGTTTCCGCCGCCTTATAACGGGTACGCCGCAGATAATAATTACAAACGGCATTATCGACCGTAAGGTTATGAAGCATCTGCGCTACAGCGTCGACGAGCTTATGGAGGCTATGCGTGAATGTATGATATTCGATATTTCGCAGGTACAGTATGCTATAGTAGAAACAACAGGCAAGATAAACTTTTATCAGAAAAGCTGTTACAGGAATGTCGAAAACGGCGATGCGGGACTTAAAGTTCCGAATTGTGATCCGCCGTGCCTGCTCATAAAGGACGGTGAGATAAATTATCCGGGGCTCAGGCGCTGGAACGGAGATGAAGCCAAGCTTCGTGATATTATAAAAAGCATGAAGCTTGATATAAAGGATATTTTCCTGATGACAGACAGCACAGACAAAGGCATATATACCGTGCTTAAAAGCGATGACAAATACGGTACAAAGCCGATATGCAAAGCGGAGGACAAATAAATGGGAAGAATAGTGACCTGCGCCGCAATAGTCGTGGCTATGGTGGCGTTTGCCATATACGGCTACAATTATTCCGATAACCGTGCAAAGCAGATATACAACACCGCCGACGAAATAACACAGGCGGCAGCCGAAAACGACACAAAAAAAGCGGCTGAAAAAGCCGCTTTCGCAGAAGAATTATGGCGTGGAATGTCACAGGATACGATCTTTGTTGAGGATACCGAATGTGACAACGAAATAGCAATGAGCCTGTCCAGAATAAGAGTGTTTGCCGAAAACGGAGAGGATGATATATACTCGGAGTGCGCCGTACTGAAACGGCTTATTGAGCTGTATATCACACGACAGCAGATAACGCTTTCAAGTGTATTATGATATAAAAAATGCCGACGGTAAAACCGTCGGCATCAGCTTGTAGAAAAAGTCTGCTTTTTAAAGAACGGAACAAGTTCTATATCCCTATCCCCAAACCCCTTCCCCATGGGAAGGGGCTATATTACTGGGGCTACCGCCCCTAGTCCCTGTCGGGGGCTTCGCCCCTGCGACCCCAATTTTTAATAATTGAGATGTTTATCAACAGTCTAATGCCGACGGTAAAACCGTCGGCATAAATTTATTCAGTTAATCGGAAACTCAGGAAACTGTTTCATTCAGTTCCTTAATTCTTGCTTCGATTATACCTTTATTTTCTTCACGAACAGTTGCGAATGAGCTACCGCCCATTACAACGTCTGATGTGAGGTGACCTACAGGGTTTTCACCTGTATTTGTATCTGCAATATCCTGACCGATACCGTTCTTGAATTCAAATACAGCTGTAAATGTTGAAGGATCCTTCAGCTTGTCAAGTCTGTCAAGAAGTGTTTCTGTCCAGTCAAACTCGTCAATAGACTGCTGTCTGCCTGCCTTTTTTACTTCTTCATCCTTTGAAGATAACAGGTTAGCGTAGATCCAAGCCTTGTAGCCGTTCTCATTCTTAGAACCTGCAACATACATGAATGCGTCCTGCTTCATTTCCTGATAATATGTATCAGCACCATCCATCTGAGGGAAGGGAACAAAGTTGATTTCTTCGTCATCCCACTTCTGTTTTTTCTTATACTTTCTCCAGGTTTCTTCGTATCTCCATGTACCGTCTTCTAAGAAAAGTGTATTACCGTCTGCCCATTCACTGTAGCTGGGAGCCCAACTGTTCTCAATTTCTCTGGGGTAACGGAGAGTTTCCTGTGTATCGTCAAACGAACGGAGCATATCCATACATTTCTCGATGTTTGCGTCATTAAGGTTGCTTACAAGCTTACCGTTTTCAAGACCGATAAGCGGCTTACCTGTTGTAGCAATAAATGCATGGTCAAGTCCGTAACCGTCAAACGCATACTTTGAATTGTCGGGGTCTGTGAACTTTCTTGCCATCTCCATGCACTTTGACCATGTCCATTCGCCCTTCTCAAACAGCTCCCAAGGATCATCAAAGCCGCTTTCTTCAACAACGGACTTTCTGTACCATAGAAGTGTTGCGGGATTTACGTCAACGATAGGAGTATAAACCTTACCGCCCCAGTTGAACATATCAATAACACTCTTATAATCAGCCCAGTCCTCTGTGGTTGTATCAATTACACCGTCGATAGGCTGGAAAAGGTTCTGATAAATGCCGTAAGGATAGTTTGAAGTTTCAAAGGGGAATGTATCGGGAGAATCGTCCGACTGAACGAGCTTTGCGAGATCAACATATCTGTTGGCATAGCCTGAAACCTTAACGTCAACAAATACATTGTCATCAGATACGCTCTCATAGCCCTCAGGCTTTTTGGAGGGCGTTCCGTAAAGTGTTTTGAAAAGCTCAACGGAAGGAGAAGCCTCCTGAATATCATACCAAGCCATAAACTTGATCTTTGTATCAACCTTGATGTTCTTATAATCTTCTGCTACTGAAACATTGTCAACTGCACTCTTGACATTTTCGTTTGAAGACATTATCTTCTGGCTACCTGTAGCTGCTCCGTTTGATGTTGTGGAAGCCGCACTGTCTGTTGCACTGTTTGCGGGAGTTGAACTGCCCGAACAGCCTGTGAATGCTGTCGCACCCATCATCAGCGCAAGAGCTGCCGCTGAAATCTTCTTGGTCGTTTTCTTCATCATTTACCTCCTGTACGGCTTTATTCTGCCGTTTATTCACAT
>CAVJKI010000041.1:0-11300 GCA_963649995.1 Sodaliphilus sp. | reverse complement strand
GGGCATTGTTGTATGTAGTTATATAAGTAGGATCTTCGGACAGAATATAGCCTACGAGCTGATTTATAGGATTATAGCCCTTTTCCTTGAGCGCTCCGTAAACAGTTGTCAGTATTTCTTTCATCTCGTTTTCTCTTTCGTCTTTCAGCGAAAAAGGCATTGTTTTGTCGATCATCAATATCAGTCCTTTCGTTAATATCTTTAAAAAACCGAAATAATTCTAAGGTTGTTTGTACTATTATACACCAGAAATCTGTAAAATACAATAGCGATAAACTAATTTTCGTTAAAATCACCAATAGCAACGCTCATTTTTGGGTATTTGATAAAACTTTACAATTCGCTATTGAATTAATGAATTATTTTTGTTATAATAATAATAACCAGATTTTTCAGGGGGTAAGAGAATGGCAGAACAGAAAAAAGCGTCATCGACAAACGGTGAATTCAAAACCTCACCTCTCGGCTTTGACAAAACCGAAGTCATGGCATACATAGTACAGCATAACAAGGAGCGTAAAGCCCTTAAAGAAGAAAACGACGAGCTGAAAAGAGCTCTTGAAGAAAAACAGCAGTCAGGCGAAGGCCATAATGATGACCTTACGGCAGAGCTTGAAAAGAAAAAAGCAGAGCTTGACGCTCAGATACTTGAAAGCAGAAAGCAGGTTCTTGACGAAAGACGCAAGCTTGCTCAGACCGAAAAAGAGCTTCATGTTCTACAGGATAAATACGCATCGTTAAACGAGGAATTTACACAATTCAAAAAGCAGTCAGCCGCAAAAATCGACAAAGCAAAACACAGCGGCGGAACGATAGACCCTGCACAGCTCGCTGAGATTTCCGCAAAGGCAAACACTGATGCAAATGCAGTTATTGAAGACGCACAGAAGAAAGCCGAAGAAATAATTACTGCCGCAAAGGCATATTTCGCCGATACGGTACAGAAAACATATAACTACAAGCAGTCGGTGCTTGAAAAAGCCGATACGTTCGCAAACGGCGTAACATCGGGCGGAGCCTCCGTTGCTTCTGTAGATGTTGCCGCTTTACTTGCAAAGGTAAGCGCCGCCGTAAACGAAGCAGTCGAAAAGGCAGTAGCTGAAGCCAATGCGATAAATGAAGCAGTAGCCAAGGCTGTCGAAGAAACACAGGCGGTAAACGACGCACTTTCCAAGGCTATTGAAGAAGCAGAAAATGCTGAATCGCCCGACGGAGAAGCTGCGGACGCTCCCGAAGAAAAGCTTTCGGACGATGAAGAACTGAACGCTGCAAAGACAGAGCTTGAAAACATCGGCGGATTTGACGAAAGCGAGCTTGAGGCTTACACACCTATGACGGTAGAGCCTTACAGCTTTGAATTAAAGCTTGATATGCCCGCACAGTCCGATGACAGCGATGATGACATTGACGATATACTTGAAGACAACAACGGCTTGTTAAGCTCATTTGAAATAGTTACGGGCGACGATGACATTTCAACAGAAAATGTCGATACAGGCGACCTTCTTGTTGAAGAAGCTCCCGCAACAAGCGACGACACAGCAGATATTCTTGCAGAAAAACCCGCTCCCGAAGCAAAAGCAGAGCCTGCTCCCGCAACAGATGATTTCAGCGACCTGCTTGCGGAAGAACCTGCTCCCGCTCCCGAAGCAAAAGCAGAGCCTGCTCCCGCAACAGATGATTTCAGCGACTTACTTGCAGAAGATTCTGCTCCTGCTCCCGCTCCTTCAGAACGTGCTTCTGACCGCAGAACAGACAAGCCGAAGGAAAAGCTGAATGAAAGCCGCTCAATGGGTGTTGCAGGTAAAGAAGAAAACGTAAACGATCCGTGGAAGGATTTAGAGGCACAAATGAACGGCATGACGATAACTCCGCCTCCTGCACACAAGGCAGCGGCAGACGATGACGGAATGACATCTTCATTTGACGACCCGACCGCACCTGCGGCTTCCGCTAAAGAAGAAAAGATAGATATGTCAGACTACTCATCAATGCTCGGCGGCATTAATGACAACATGACATCAAACACTGCCCAGTATGACCCGTCATGGGATTTAAAGCTGATGGAGGGTCTGAACGACGGCGACGATGATGAAATGAGTTCTGACAACGTAGGATTCTTTGACCTTTAATAAATTAAATCAGAACACTTATTTGCCGGGAAGCGAAAGCTTTCCGGCATAATAAATTCATGATAAAATAAGGAGTATGACTTTGGAACTGAACACAAGCGAACTTAAGGAAAAGGCAAAAACGCTCAAAGCCGGAGATAAAATCGAGCTGAGCGGAACAGTATACACCTCCCGTGATGCCGCTCATAAGCGTATTAAACAGCTCATTGAAGAAGGCGGAAAGCTCCCGTTTGAAATTGACGGTGCGGCTATCTATTACGCAGGACCTACCGGCACTAAGGACCGCATGGCTATCGGCTCATGCGGTCCTACCACTTCGGGAAGAATGGATCCGTATGCTCCGCTTCTGCTTGATATGGGGTTATCCGCTATGATAGGCAAGGGCGAACGCAATGCAGCTGTAGTGGACGCTATAAAGCGCAACGGCGCAGTATATTTCTGTGCTATTGGAGGTGCGGGCGCACTTGCCTGCCAATGCATTACCGAGTGTGAGGTAATAGCATTTGAGGATCTCGGCTGCGAAAGCGTCAAAAGACTCAAATTTGACAAATTTCCGTTGATAGTTGCCATTGACGCAAACGGCGGTAATATTTTTGAAACAGGCAGAAAGCAATACGCAGAAATCTGACTTTACAACCGATATATCATATCACAGCGTATAAATGATGAAGTGAAAAGGAACAAGAAAAAACACGAAAAAATTTTCAAAAAAGTGTTGACAAATCAGGAACGCTGTGATATAATATAAAAGTCGCTGATACAGAGTGACAAAAATGGAAGATATGGCGGTATAGCTCAGTTGGCTAGAGCACTTGGTTCATACCCAGGGTGTCGTTGGTTCAAATCCGACTGCCGCTACCACTTCTTCGGCCCGTTGGTCAAGCGGTTAAGACATCGCCCTTTCACGGCGGAATCATGGGTTCGATTCCCGTACGGGTCACCAAAACAAATCCCGAAAACAGTGTAAATTCGCTGTTTTCGGGATTTTTATTTTTCGTAAAAAGTACGCTTTTTCTTTATTCTGAAATGCGGATTATGCCAGATGATTTCAGACGACTAAGCTATAAATTAAGCCCCGATTTGCTTTCAAATCGGGGCTTTTTTAGCTTGCCGCTCTCTTTACAGGGCGGTAGAATTTTAGTTCTGCTGACTGTCAGCGCTTTCGCTGGTTGCGTTTGCTTCCGGCTCTGAGGTTTCATACTCGTCGGAAAGATTGTCTTCTATCCATTTTGCCAGCATGAGCGGTGAAAGAATTATATCCATTGTCTTCTGCTCACCGTCACTGACGCTTTCCATAGTAACGATCTCGCCCTTTTCACGTCCCTCACTGCCTATAATATCGTATGTCAGCTGGCAACGATACTTGATCGTACAGAGCAGGAACTCAGGAGGGATAACATCACAGGTAGATATTTCCTCGAGCCATACAAACGGACTCATACCGCCTATGCTTATATCCTCAATGATCCAGCCGCTTGCGGCAAAAGAATCGTTTGCACACATATAAAGAGAGAATTTGAACTTTTCTTCTCTGTCGTCCTTGAACAGACCGACTTCAAAGCTCTTTATAACGTAGTTATTTATAATGCTTGATTCAAATCCGCAGCATGAGCAGGTTCCGCCGTAACCGAACATTGTGCCGTTTATATCCTTTGCAAAGTAGTTACGGTATACACGCAGATTTGAAAGGTTGCGCAACGCTTTGTATTTTGCACGCAGGAACTGCAATTCATCTGCTGTAATCGACGGCAGAGGCTTGTAATAGTACGGAATCTGGTCAAGAAGTACCTGGTTGGGTTCTTCAGTGCTTGAGTAAAACTGGCTGAGAACATTGTTGTTTTCGCCTACCAACAGATATTCAACGTACTTTGCAAATTCAGGCTTTGTGCAGTCGTCACGCAGTACAACATACTTTGTTATGTTCTTGCGTTCTTCCTCGCTTATAGGATCATTAATATCTATAATGCGTATGATCTTGTCTTTTTCGCCGAGAAGTGCAATACGGGGAATCTTGAGGTCGCAGATATAAAGATTCGGTATAACTGCTGATACCTTTTCGTCCGTCAGATCGCTTTCACGCAAAAGGCTCATAAGCGAAGCCTTTTCAAACGAATAGCCTGACTTCATGAACGGGAAGTCGAATACACGTCCGTTGAACATTCCGCAGTTGATAAGTGCGTAAACGTCACCGATTATTTCAAGAAGATCGGCGTTTGTGATACTGCTGGGTATCATGAACTGCTTACCGTAAGCGGCGAATCTGAACTTTTTGTTAATATCGAGCTGGAGCGTGATGTCACTGCCCTGCTGCTTCATCTCACGCAGGAAGGTCATTGTATCCTTGCCCTGTGTGAAGCTGTTTATCAGCATATTTATTACTTCGTTGTATATCTGGTGATTCTCAAAGCTGTTCTTATGGGATACGATACAATCGTATGCACGCTTAAGATTATGCACCGTCATTCTTGCAACGTCAAAGTTATGCGTAATATCACGGTAGTGTACGTTGAACTGGAAGTATCTCATTCCGATCTTGTAGTCCTGACCGTACATTGCGTCAAACAGACCCAGTGCGCCGATAAGTGCGTCCTCGTCTGCAACCGCATCGTTTATAACATACTTGCCGAGCTTTAAGCTTACTATGCTTCTGAAGCCGAAGCTCAAGTCAAAATCCTTTATAGCGGGATTTTTTTCGCTGTCGAGAACGTATGTCTTGCCGTCAAAGTTGAAGTTGTAGCAGAATTCTCTGCCCTCCTCCTCTGTTTCTTCATCTATCCAGTTGTAGCTTGCGGCAATGATGTTTTCGGGCATATCGGCTACATCCTTGCGCATCTTTACAAGCTCATCTTCGATATATTCCGTGAATGCCGAGCCGCTTTCATGCTCCTGCTTTGAAACATGGTCGGCAATCGAGAAGAAACCGAGCTGTTTTACCTCGGAATACGGCATTGCTTCGGTTTTTCCGGGCAAAAGCAGAGAGATACTGTTATGGAATACGCTTCTGAGGTCGCCTACCATAACGCTGGTTGTCAGATAGTTGCTGAAGAACTCAAACACATAGTGCTTGGGGCGCATATAGTACTTATCTGAATTTGTTCTGGGTAAAAGCTCAAGAACAAAGTAACGTGAGTACTTTTCTATCATGAACTTGAGGTCTCTGTTTATAGACTCGGAAACTTCTTCCTCGCACTCGTGACGGATACCCGTTCTGTGCGTTGTGATATAGGAGTTCGGCACACTTATGAAGAATGCCGACAGCTTCTCTTTAATGAAATCCTCGCCGGTTGACTTTATAAGTCCTGTCAACTCGTATGTAGAGAAGTAGTTGTACTTGTCAAGAAGTACCTTTACTATCGTATCACGTCTTGCGGCTGAAACTGCAAACGGAATAAGATATACAAATCCCTCGTTTTCATGCCATATAAATTCAATAACGCTCTTGCCGTTCTGAAGGAAACGTACTGTAGGATCGTCCTCAGGTGTTTTCTGATAACGGATTACTTTATATACAGCAAGAGGCTTGCCCATATCCATTACAGCTATGTTGAATGTACGGTTGGGGTTTTCAGCCTCACCGAATCTGCCGAGCTGTTTTTTTCTGATAAAAGCAAAGCAGAATTCAACAAGGTTTATATATTCGCCCTTATGGATAGTAAGATTTACAAGGTTTTCCTTTATCTTTGCCTGTTCTTCTTCGGATACCTTGAAGATAATTTCAGTTCCCTTGAATACGGGAGCAGTGAGATTAAGCTCTCTTATTTTAAGTATTCCCGCATCATTTACTATTCTGAATGCAAAGTTGTTTGAACGGAGCTTCAACCACTCAACATTCATGAATACGCTCTTTGAGCCTACGCCGAAGCGTCCTTCACGGGATTTATCGCCGTCGCTTCTGCCGATACTCAGATAGTAGAGTATCTGTTCAAGCGTAAAGCCGTCCTCGTTGTATGTGAGCCTTACTTCACCGTTCTGCTCAAAGTTGAAAAGCACCTTGATGTCAGGGTCGGAGTAGTAACAGCCGAATGTATTCTGTAAAAGCTCTCTGATTATGGATTCTTTGGGATAATCGCTGACGGACAGAGATGCATTGTACGGCGTGCGTCCGCCGAATACCGAATTGAAATAATCCTTGAACGGGGTGCTGTCGGCTTCACCTGTGTAAAGCAGGTTCTGCATCTTCATCAGCGACTGTTCCATTACTTCACGGTTTTCGTTTGCGTGTGCCTGATAAAAGTCGCCTAAAAGTCCCGCAATTTCTTCGTTACGAAAAGCCTCCACCTTACATCACTCCCTCGTTGTATTTTTTCATGAATTGTCTGAACGTTTCCTGTATCATGAAGTTATCCGTCAGAAACCTCCAGGAGTTCAGAAGCACGGGCATCTTTACCGTATCGGGAAGCTGGTTTACGCACAAGCGCAGCTCAGCGCTCTTGTTATCGGTAATGAAGTTTTGGAATTCTTTTTCCGCACTCCTTACGCCCGATGATATATCAAGTGTAACGCACTTTTCCTTATATGAATTATATTGCTCGCTGTAAAGACACTCCTCAAGCTCTGTACCGCCGAGCGCTATAATATGCTGCTGCTTGTCAAGATAAAGCAGTGAGCCTTTGAAGCGTTCGAGCGCTTCCTTTATCATAGGCTTGAGTACCTTTTCTTCGGAAGTGGTATTTTCCTTTATTCTGTTTTCAAGACCGAATGCACGGTATATCTTGTCAAGCTTAAGCTTGGTGTATTCGTGTGTTTTTGCCGCAGTGGAAATATCTATTGACTGCGAAATATTGTAATCGCCCCTGAACTGCGTTATTACATCGTGGCAGTTTGAAACCTCGCCCGTATAAGAGCATACATACTGGAGATCTCTTATAGCGTCCGTTATCAGCTGTGCGGCGTTCGGAAGGTCAAACAGTACGTTTCTGCCCGGAAGACCCGCAACTATGCTCTTATAAATCTTACCGAATAAAACCTTTGATAACATTCTCGAATCAAACAGCTTGTTTTTATCGCACATAACGATAAACTCTCTTGACTGCTCGTTCTTACCGCCGTGGCGTGCGGCACGCTGTTCAAATATAACAGGGCTGTCGGGAAGCTCATAGTTGAAAATATGAGTAAAGCTCTTTATCTGGGGATTGACGGAGCCTATCTTATCAACTGTAAGCACAACTCTTGCATTGTCACGCCCGCCTTCCGTGAAATTATCATAGCGGGTGTTGAATATATCGCCCCTGTCTATTTTCAGCAGACCGTTTATGTTGGGATACAGCGCCGAAATTACCTTTTTAAGATACAGGATAGTCGAGCCTGTTACGCAGTATACCACTGCCTTGTTCTCAGAGCCTTTGAGTACCTCGTCAAGCTTTGTAAGGAAGCAGTCAAGCTTTTTATCCACTTCACGAAGCTCCTGAACATCGGCAACGTTATACGACGGTTTGGTGTAAGTCTTTTTGGCTTCAAGTCCGTATTCCTCAAATATATTGCCGCCCTGCGCATAAAGCGGAAGTCCTGTCTTTATATCAATCAGTCTTCTTGAATTTGAAATGAAATCCTGCGAGAATTCATATTCAAGCATTACAACGTTTCTTGCAACCTCGCCGTTATATACCGACTTGTCGAAATAACGCATTAACGGAGTGTCGGGGTCAAAGCAGATAGATTTTTCGTCAAATGTAAGGCTGTCAACCGCACTTGCCTTTTCTTCATCTGCAAGGAGCGACTTTACAAGCGTTTTTATCTCGTCATAGCTTTGCAGATAACCGCACGGTACGGGACTCAACACTACAAGCTTTTCGACCTTGGCTTTGATATGCTCTGTGTACAGCTCGCATTTTATGCCCGATGTACTAAGACCTGCGTCGATTATCACAAGATCCCATGTAAGACCTGCGTCTGCGAATTTCTGTAAAAGAGGATTGTCCGCTTCAAGCGCTTCCTCTGCGATTATATATGTATTTGAAGTATTTTCGTTAAAGTAAGTGATAGCCTTTGACGAGCCGGAAATCATTTTGAAATCTACGCCGTTTTTCGTAACGACGGAACGATACCAGCTGTGCATAAGGTGTCTTGGGCATATCAGAAGAATATTCGGCGTCTGCTTTTCAAGCACTGTGTCGAGTATACCGATCTGAGCCTTTGTTGCTTTATCCGAGCCGTATTCGTCAAGGACAAGGCAAAAGCCGAATTTATTCAATTTTTCGTGAAAAGAACAGCTTATCGCGCCGATGTCTTTGCCATAGTACGAAATCCATTTAATCTCCTCAGTATTCAATAGATCACCCTCCGCTCTGCCCGCATGTGCCGATGCAGGCTGAATAATATAACTATTATAATACATTTGAGCATTTTTTACAACAGATATTTCGCATTTTATAGAAAACCAATAAAAAACAAATCGTTTTTTTGTCAAAAAGCAACAAAAAATTTTGCTTAGGTCATTTTGCCGCCACAAGAAAATTTCTGCTGAAATTACCGCTTTCGCTTCGACTTTACTTGACAAAAGGCGATAAATATAGTATGATATTGATATATGTCAAAGGGGTGTGGTGTACTTGTATTTCGGTAGCGTCAGATTTTTCAAGCATCTGATTCTGACTGTGACGGCTTTACTGATAATTGTACCTACGGTACTTTGTATATTGCTTGCTGTTGATAACGGCAAAAAGGCAGAAGAAATCGACAGGCTGAGCTCCTGTCTTGCTGAACAGTCGCAGAGCGATACAACAGCAAAGGACGACAGTAAAACGTCTTCGGTGACAGAAAGCTCCGATAACAGTAAGGCGGAGCCTTCTGTGACCGAAAGCAGTAAACCGTCGGAAACCACGACCGCAGATACATCGGCATCAACAACCGCCGCTGAAACTACCACGGCAAAGCCGCCCGAAGAATCATCTGCTCCCGAAAGCCTGACGGACAATTCGGATAACGATAAGGAGTATTTGAACCTTTATCCGAAGCTGTATGCAAAAAAATATGACGGCGAATATGAAAACAGCGAAAACACGGTATATCTTACCTTTGACGACGGACCGTCCGTGCTTACGGAAAACCTGCTTTACTATTTAAGACAGGAAAATGTCAAAGCCACGTTTTTTGTAGTACCCGAACGTACAGATTACTGCTATTCGCTTCTGAAAGAGATAAGCGACGCAGGGCATACAATAGGTATTCACTCTGCCTCGCATGATTATGAAAAAATATACGCTTCTGTTGACGCATTTCTGGACGACTTCAACGAGGCTTATGAGATAGTTCTTGAGGCTACGGGAAAAGCCCCCGATATATACAGATTTCCCGGCGGCAGTGTAAATGATTATAATGAAAAGACCCGTGACGATATAATAACGGAAATGAATCGCAGAGGTTTTACATATTTTGATTGGAATGTGGACAGCAACGACTGGCAGGGATACGGCTGGACAACGCTTTACACAAATGTATTGAATGATGCCGGGGAGCTTTCCTCGCCGGTAATACTTTTCCATAATACGGGCGATCGTGATAATACGGTGCTTGTGATAGAAGATATAATAAAAGCACTGAAAAACAAAGGCTACAAATTCGGCAGTCTTTCTCAGAAGATAAAGCCGGTTCAATTCTAATATCATAAGAAATTCTGATTTCAAGAAAGGGATAACAATGGGAATCAAGGATAATTTCACACAAGCCATGAAGGAGCTTACAAATCCCAGACCGTCAGACAGCCGTAAAGAGGTCAAGGACGTTGCTTCATACATGAACGATAACGCTGATGTTCAGTCGGCAGATCCTGCACAGAATGTTCAGCCGTCTCATAACGTTCAGGCGGAACAGCAGTATCAGAATGTGAATACAAATACAGCAGGTAACGGTTTTTCTCAGCAGAATCCGGGGCAGGATTTTTCACAGAGAATCGCCCGTGATATGAATGAGCAGTATAATCAGAATAACAGCTTTGCTCAAAATATGCAGGACACTCAGAACAACAGCTTTGCTCAGAATACGCAGAACGCTCAGAACAACGGCTTCACACAGTCTGCGCAGAATAATACAGATAACGACTTTAATCAGAATATGCAGAACAACAACCCGAACAACAGCTTTGATAACGGCGGTAGCAATCCTTTCTTAAGCGGCTTAAGAGCAGACGGTGCGCAGGAGATGACCGTTATTTCAAAGAACACCATGATAGACGGAAACGTCCGTTCATTTGCGGATATGAAGATTGACGGAAATATCAAGGGCAATGTAGAAACCACCAAGAACATCAATATAAACGGCAAGGTGGTAGGCGATCTGACCTGCGATAATATCAGCATGAGAAGCTCGGCAATTCAGGGCAATGTACGCCTTAAGGGACAGGCTTTAATGGCTAACGATTCAATGCTGATAGGCAACCTCACCTCACAGGTCGCACAGCTCAACGGAAAGATAAAGGGTAACATTGAGATTTCAGGCAAGATACAGCTTGACAGAGATTCCGTTATCATCGGCGACATTAAAGCAGGCTCGATTGCAATATCAGACGGTGCTGTAATAAACGGTTTCGTTACAACGACTTATCTTTCAAAGGACGAAAGCGCAAATGTCTTCCCCGAAAGCATAGCTCTCGGAGAATAAGTATAAAAATATATAAAGCCCTGCGTTGCGGGGCTTTTATTTAACTGTAAGGAGGGCTTGAAATGCCGCAGAATAGCGAAACAAAGGTGCTTACACCCGAACAGATAGAAAATAACAAGCAGGAAATAATCAATATATTAAGAACAAAAGTTCACAGGGAAGGCTCGGAAAAGCTGCTTGATTATCTGATAAATAAAAGCGACTTTTTCATTGCGCCCGCAAGCACCCGTTTTCACGGCTCATACGACGGCGGACTGGCACAGCATTCTCTTAATGTATACAACTGCTTCAAGGCTTATCTTGAGCGTGAACGTGTGCGTGATACATATAAGCTCACAGCAAGCGAAGAAACTATGGCTATATGCGCTTTGCTTCACGATATATGCAAGGTCGACGTTTATACACGGGGTACACGCAACGTCAAGAATGAGCAGACAGGACAGTGGGGCAAAGTGCCTACGTACTTCTTTGATGATAAATTGCCTTACGGACACGGCGAAAAGTCGGTTTATATGATAACAGGCTTTATGCGGCTTACCCGTGAGGAGGCATTCGCTATCCGCTATCACATGG
>CAVJKI010000040.1:0-11318 GCA_963649995.1 Sodaliphilus sp. | reverse complement strand
CTTTGAAACTGTCTGGAACTATTTGCTACAGGAAAAACAGAAAAAGGTTATCGAAAGGAATCTTTTCTGAGTAAATTGCCGATTGAATTTTACAATAGAATGAATAAAAATCAACCTGCGGAAAATTCCGCAGGTTGTATTTTTATATTTTACCCTATAACCCTCTTTGCAATATCGACCGTTTCCTTAGCGTCCTTTGCGTAGAAGTCTGCGCCTATCTTCTCGGCATATTCGGGAGTAAGCACCGCACCGCCGACAACCACCTTGCACGGAAGTCCGTTGTCGTGGATAAGCTTTATCGTTTCTTCCATGGATTTAAGTGTAGTAGTCATAAGTGCGCTCAGTCCCACAAGCTTTACCTCGTGCTTCTTTGCGGCATCGACTACAGCCTGATACTCAACGTCCTTGCCAAGGTCTATTACGGTGTAGCCGTAGTTTTCGAGCAGTACCTTTACTATGTTCTTGCCTATGTCGTGTACATCGCCCTTTACCGTTGCAAGCACAATCTTGCCCTTGCTGACTGTTTC
Organism: Sodaliphilus sp.; assembly: GCA_963649995.1. Lineage (GTDB taxonomy): Bacteria > Bacillota > Clostridia > Oscillospirales > Ruminococcaceae > Ruminiclostridium_E. Next base: position 10,791 of record CAVJKI010000040.1, on the reverse strand, counting down.
GGAATTGTTCTTTGCAAGGTGCGCCTTTATAACGTCAAAACAGCTCTGCGCAACGCCTGCCGATAAAATCAGCTGAGGGAGGAATATCTTGCCCTGCTCAAACAGCGTACCTGTCTTGTCAAGCGCAGGAATAAGCCGCTCATTTATTATTATCATCGGATCGGTGTCGGCAAGTAACTGCTCGGTTATCTTTGCCGCTTCTGCTTTAAGTCCGTTGTCGATGGCATATTCAAGCGTTACCTCGGAGGATTTCGGCTTTGCGACTGCCGTTGGGGTGTCACTGCCGTAGGCGGCAATGTATTCTACCGAGTTCACATCTATCGCCTTTAACAGCTTGAACGCTCTTACAGCGCCTGTCATAGACGCTACGTTGGGGTTTATGATAGGCAGATCAAGCCCGTTTTCAAGCGCCATTGTAAGGAATATATGGTTTAAAAGCTCACGGTTAGGCAGACCGAATGAAATATTCGATACGCCGAGTACCGTTCTTACACCAAACCTTTCCTTTACCGCACGCACAGCCTTGAGCGTTTCGTTAACTGCAAGCTGTTCCGCCGATGCGGTAAGCGTAAGGCAGTCTATCGCTATATCTTCCTTTGGTATACCGATTTCTTCGCATCGCTTTATTATCTTTTCGGCAATGGCTACACGCTGTTCGGCTTTGGGTGGTATGCCGTCCTTATCAAGCGTCAGTCCGACTACTGCCGCACCGTATTTCTTTACGAGCGGAAGAACGTTTTTAAGGCTCTCCTCCTCGCCGTTTACCGAGTTTACCATAGGCTTGCCGTTGTACACACGCAGAGCCGCTTCAAGCACCTCGGGAATGGTGCTGTCTATCTGTAGCGGTACATTTGTAACGCCCTGAATACTCTTGACAGCCTTTATCATCATTGCCTTTTCGTCAATGTCGGGAAGTCCCACGTTAACGTCAAGTATGTCTGCGCCTGCGTTTACCTGCTCTATAGCCTGACCTAAGATGTAGTCTATATCATCGTTTATAAGCGCCTGCTTGAACAGCTTTTTACCTGTGGGGTTGATACGCTCACCGATTATTCTCGGCTGGCTCACTTCCACCACATTCGTACCGCTGCATATCGTGCAGACACGCTCTATTTTTTTAGACTCGTACTTTCTGCCCTTTACCTTGTCTGCTGTGCGGCGGATAAATTCGGGAGTTGTACCGCAGCAGCCGCCGATTATTCCTGCACCGAGCTGAGCAATTTCGACTGCATACTCGCTGAATTCTTCCGCATCAATCGAATATTCGCCTGTTGCAGGATCGGGAAGTCCTGCATTCGGCATTACGATAACGGGTATCTTCGACTTTTCACAAAGCGTTGTGATAATAGGCATAAGCTCCTTCGGTCCGAGAGAGCAGTTTACGCCCACCGCACTTACGCCCAGTCCCTCACAAAGCAGTATTTCCGCTTCTGCGGGACAGCCTGTAAAGGTACGACCGTTTTCTTCAAAGGTCATACTGCATATTATAGGCAGATCGCAGTTTTCCTTTGCGGCAAGTATAGCGGCTTTAAGCTCGTATAAGTCGGTCATCGTTTCAAACAGTACAACGTCCGCCCCTGCCTTATAGCCTGCAACTATTTCTTCCTTGAATATGTCGTAAGCTTCTTCAAATTTTAGGCTTCCCGTAGGCTCAAGAAGCTGTCCTATAGGACCTATATCAAGCGCACAGAAAACGTCTTTTCCGCTGTCTTTTATCGCTTCCTTACAGTTTACTATTCCTGCGGTGATTATCTCGTCAACGCTCTTTCCGCTGTGGCTGAGCTTGTAGGAGTTTGCACCGAATGTATTTGCGGAAATTATATCCGCTCCTGCGTCTATATAACTGCGATGTATCTCTTTGAGAAGATCTTTGGCGGTGAGGTTTAAAAGCTCAGGAGTTTCACCTGTCTTAAGGCCCTTAGCCTGTAACTGAGTACCCATAGCACCGTCGAAAATGAGCAGTCCTCTTTGTTCAAGTAATGTTTTAATTTCCACAGTGTCCTCCGCTTTTTCTGAACTTACATCTGTCCTTCATGTTACAGCTTTCACAGCCTCTGTTACTGCTGTCTACCTCGCCCTCGGACAGTCCGATAAATGCCGTTACCGATTTTGTGGGAACCATCATATTGCTGTTCATTACGGTAAGACCTATCCTTTTCTGAGCCTGCAGAAGCGTCAGTAAATCAAACTGTATATCGAGCGGCAGATCATCATAGCCGGGAGAATATCTCCAGGTACGGCTGTACGAGTGTACTTTTTCGAATATCTCTGTTTCAGCCCTGTTGCAGACCTGCTCTATTGCCGCACCTGCAAGGCTGTCAACGATAACTGCGCTTGCCATATCCGACACCTGTAAACGTCTTAAAAGCACATCTACACCTTGTCCGAGCGTGGCGCACATAAGCACTATCCTGTCGCAGTTCTTTAAATGAGCGGCGGCTGAATTGCCTTTAAGTATTATATTGCTGTCCGAAATTCTGACACCATCGTCCGTAAAGCTTATCGGGTATACGGCATAGAGATATTTCGGGCTTGCGGCTTTCAGTAGCTGTTTCTCGCAGGAATCGAGCATTGCGAGCATCTGTTCGTTATCCGTACCGTTCTTACAGCCGAGATAACGCAGAGCCTCGTTCCTGTCTATCGGCTGAAGTATCATAACAGATCCTTAATCCCGTTGTAGATGCGTGATGCGACAGCGGGGTTATTCATAGCGTAAAGGTGTATGCCCTGCACATCGTTTGAAATAAGATCTACTATTTGGTCGATGGCATAGGCTATTCCTGCACTCCTGAGCGCCTCGGGGTCGTTCTCGTACTTCTGCATCATCTTTACGAATTTTGAGGGCAGGCTTGCGCCGCAGAGCGTTACCATACGCTCAATCTGCTTTTTGTTGGTAACGGGCATGATTCCTGCCGAAATAGGTACATCTATACCTGCGGCTCTTGCACGCTTTTCAAAGTCGTAATAGCATGAGTTATCAAAGAAAAGCTGTGAAACGAGGTGTGACGCACCTGCGTCAACCTTGGTTTTAAGGTTCTTTATATCGTCCTCGGGGCTGTCTGCGTCAACGTGAGTTTCGGGGTAGCACGCACCTGCAATATCAAAACTGCCTTTTGCGGCAATATATGCCGTAAGGTCGCTTGCGTGGGGGAAATCGTTCTTCGGTTCTTCGTCGGGCTTGTTGTCGCCTCTTAAAGCGAGAATATTCTCAATGCTGTTTGAAGAAAAATCGTCAAGCATGAAATCAACATCGTCACGGGTACTGCTGACGCAGGTGAGGTGAGCCATTGACTCAATGCCGTATTCTTTTTTGATATGAGATGCTATTTCGCAGGTGGAGCGGTTTGCACGGTTTCCGCCTGCGCCGTAGGTCACGCTGATATATGCGGGATTTATTGCCGCAAGTCCCTCGATGGCGTCATACACCGTTTCGATGGGAAAATTCTTGTTGGGAGGGAAAACCTCCAGCGAGAACACCGTCCTGCCGGGTGTGTATAAGTCTTTTATTTTCATCGTTTTGTTCCTTTGTATTTGTGTCGTTATCTTACCGTACTGCCGTTGGGCGTATCTTTATCGAGGAATACGACCTGTACTTTTTCTCCTGCGTCACAGGCAAGAAGCATACCGTTGCTTTCTTCGCCGCAGAGCTTTGCGGGGGCAAGATTTGCAACGAATATAATTTTCTTTCCGATAAGATCTTCGGGAGTGTAGTATTCGGCAATGCCCGATACTATCTGTCTGCCGCCTCTTGCATCGTCCACCTGAATTTTAAACAGCTTCTTTGACTTCTTTATCTTTTCGCAGGCAGTAATCTCGCCCGTTCTGAGCTTGACCTTTGCAAAGTCGTCTATTGTGATTATTCCTGCCTTGTCAAGGTCTTCATCTTCCTTGATAACAGCCTTGGGCTTCATCAGGCTTTCAAGCTCTGCAATCTCGCTCTTTATGTCTATTCTGGGGAAAAGAACTCTGCCCTTCTTTACCGTAACGTCTGCACGAAGAACGCCGAATGTGCCGAGCTTGTCGAAAGCGGTATCTTCTGTACCTGCGCCTATCTGCTCCCATACCTCAGGCATTGTTGCGGGCATAAAGGGGCAGAGCAGTGCAGAGCAGATACGAATAGTTTCAAGCAGATTATAGAGTACGGTCGCAAGACGGGCGTTGTTGCTTTCGTCCTTTGCGAGTACCCATGGTGCAGTTTCATCGATATACTTGTTGGCACGGGAGATTACCTTGAATATTTCCTCAAGCGCCTTTGAGTGCTGAGCCTGCTCGACAATGGGAGTAACTGTTGCACACAGCGCCTCAGCCATGTCGATAAGCTGGCTGTCAAGCTCGTCCGAAGCTCTGTCTGTGGGCAGTGTTCCGCCAAAGTATTTATCTACCATTGCAACTGTTCTTGAAACAAGGTTTCCGAGGTCGTTTGCAAGGTCGGCGTTTATTCTTGTGAGCATAAGCTCGTTTGTAAAGTTGCAGTCACTGCCGTAAGGCATATCACGCAGTATTTGATAACGTACAGCGTCAACGCCGTAGCGCTCACAGAGTACGAAAGGATCTACAACGTTGCCCTTTGACTTGCTCATCTTATCGCCGTTGAAGTTTATCCAGCCGTGACCGTAGAGGTGCTTAGGCAGGGGCAGATCGAGCATCATAAGGATTATCGGCCATACGATGGAGTGGAAACGTACAATTTCCTTTGCAGTCATGTGCATATCTGCGGGCCAGTATTTCTCAAAATCGTTGTACTTTTCGTTTTCGTAACCCAGTGCGCTGATATAGTTTGAAAGAGCGTCAACCCATACATAGACAACATGCTTGCTGTCAAAGTCAACAGGTATGCCCCATGTAAAGCTTGTTCTTGATACGCACAGGTCCTCAAGACCGAGCTTTATGAAGTTGTTTACCATTTCGTTAACACGGCTCTTGGGCTGTAAGTAGTCGGTTTCGGTAAGGAACTTTTCAATTTTATCGGCAAAGTCGGAAAGGCGCAGGAAGTATGCTTCCTCGTTTGCTTCGATTACCTCACGTCCGCAGTCGGGACACTTGCCGTCAACGAGCTGGCTTTCCGTCCAGAAGCTTTCGCAGGGTGTGCAATACTTGCCCTTGTATGTGCCCTTGTAGATGTAGCCCTTTTCGTACAGCTTTTTGAATATCTTCTGTACTGTTTCAATGTGGTAGTCGTCCGTTGTTCTGATAAAACGGTCGTAGCTTATGTGCATTGTTTCCCACAGGCGCTTGAAGTTGCCTACTATCTCGTCAACGTATTCCTTGGGAGTTACACCCTTGTCGGCGGCTTTAAGCTCGATCTTCTGACCGTGTTCGTCCGTACCTGTAAGGAACATTACGTCATAGCCCTGCATTCTCTTGAAGCGTGCTATAGTGTCGCAGGCTACTGTCGTGTAACAGTGTCCGATGTGGGGATTGCCCGACGGGTAATATATAGGGGTGGTTACATAGTATGTCTTGCTCATTTTATTTTTGTCCTTGTTTTTAAGTGATATTTTATGTCGTCCGTGTTTACATTCGTGCTCAGCCGCACATTCGGCATGACGGGCACATTCGCGCATACACGCCGTTCTTTGCGTTCTTAATTTTCAGGATCATAAAAACCAGTCCTTCCGAATGTAATTTATTATGGTACAGGGCATAGTAACCCACTATCCATACATAAATTTTAGTATACCACTTATTAGCCTGTTTTGCAATATCACAAAAATTTTTAAAGCAATTTTTACATTTTGTCTAAAAAACTCTTGATTTTTTTCGGTTTTTCTAGTAAAATATATTTGGCGTATTATTTTCAGCCCTTTTATGCCCTTTTTCGGGGGTATTCAAGAGCGGGACATAAAAGCATAAATTAACAGAAAATTCCGCATAACAAGGCGCATAATGGGTTATAGCCTTTGGCGGACACAGGAGCAAACCATTTTTAAAATAAAAGAGGTAAGAAAATGTCAAACAGATTATTTCAGGGCGTAGTTCATCAGATGAGAGATACTATCGGTCGTGTTATCGGTGTTATCGACGAGAACAGCACGATAGTTGCATGCAGTGAGCTTTCCAGGATCGGAACAAACAGCGACTTCTTTTCTATTGAGCTTGGTGATTCTCACGATGTGTTCATTCGTGACGGCTATACATACAAGCCTTTCGGCGTTCATGTAAAGCCCGATTATGCGGTATTCATCGAAGGTACTGACGATCAGGCGGCTAAATACGCTTCTATCCTTGCTATTTCGCTGTCAAGTATCAAGCAGTATTATGATGAAAAGTACGACAGAAACAACTTCGTTAAGAATATTATTCTTGATAACGTTCTTCCAGGCGATATTACACTCAAGGCAAGAGAGCTTCATTTCAATGCGGATATAAGCCGTGTTGTATTCCTTATAAGCATAGTTTCGGCTAACGAGGTTTCGGCTTATGACGTTATACAGAACCTGTTCCCCGACAAGAACAAGGACTTTGTTTTCAATATCACCGAAACGGAAATCGTTCTTGTAAAGGAGATCAAGGCAGGAATAGACAATAAGGACCTTGAAAAGCTTGCACGCTCTATCTCAGATACGCTTTCGGGTGAGTTCTTCACAAAGGTAAACGTTGGTATCGGTACTCCCGTTACAGGTATCAAGGATCTTGCTCGCTCATTCAAGGAAGCTCAGATCGCTATTGAGGTAGGAAAGGTGTTCGATACTGACAAGACTATCGTAAGCTACGATAACCTCGGTATCGCACGTCTTATATATCACCTCCCCACAACCCTCTGCGAAACCTTCTTAAAGGAAGTTTTCAAGAAGGGTTCTATCGAGTCACTTGACCACGAAACGTTATTCACCATCCAGAGATTCTTCGAGAATAACCTCAACGTTTCCGAAACGTCAAGAAAGCTTTTCGTACACAGAAACACACTGGTTTACAGACTGGATAAGATAAAGAAGCTCACAGGTCTTGACCTGAGAGAGTTTGATCATGCAATCATCTTCAAAATCGCTCTCATGGTTAAGAAATACCTTGCCGCCGATCCCGTCAAATTCTAAGCCGGCGGCGTGTCGCCGCTGACTGCTCCGACCTTTTGAAACGTTGCGTTTATGCGTAACACAGTGAAACGGTCGGGGAACAATGACGGTGCAAAGCGTGACATTGTATAAGCGTGCCGCCGGACAATTCCGACCTTTGGAAATGTTATGTATATGCTTAACATAGTGAAACGGTCGGTAAAACAACAAAAACAATATGCCGTATTATTCAGACAGATACATAATTGTGCTTGTCTGAATATTTGGTGTATAGCGGCATTGTATGGGAACGTGAAATCATATCCGGGTATGTCATAACGGATCGCATAGCATTACATACCTCGGCATATACGGTCATTATCGGCACTATCGGCTGAATCATAGGAGAGAGAAATTAAGTTACGCCACCGTACTTTATTCGGAAGTATTGTGGGTGCAGAAGGGGATAGCTGAGCAATTCCCCCGGTTACGCCATAAACCGGACTGCATCGCTGTGTGCCGTTATTCGTCACGGCAGGTATTCAGGAAGGAATGGTAAAATGGTTGAATTAAAGAACGTTGACGTTCATTTCAAGGACGGCGGCGGAGTTGACGCTTTAAATGGCGTCAATTTGCGTATAGAGGACGGAGAATTTGTATTTATAGTCGGCGACAGCGGCGCAGGAAAGTCCACACTGCTGAAGCTGCTTACAAGAGAAATAGCTCCGACATCGGGCAGAGTATTCGTAAACGGTTATAATCTTGCCAAGATAAAAAACAAGAAAATTCCGTATTTCAGACGCTCAATAGGAATGATATTCCAGGACTTCCGTCTGATCCCCGACCTCAATGTTTATGACAACGTGGCATTTGTACTGCGTGTTACAAACAAATCAAAAAAGACAATAAGACACAGAGTTCCGTATGTTCTGAACCTTGTAAAGCTTGCCGACAGGGCAAAATCATTCCCTGAAAAGCTTTCCGGCGGTGAAAAGCAGAGAGTTGCCATTGCAAGAGCATTTGCAAGCGACCCCAAGCTTATAATAGCGGACGAGCCTACGGCAAACATAGACCCTGCATTGTCATACGATATAGTCAAGCTGCTCAAGGAAATAAACAAGTGTGGCACAACCGTAATAATGGTTACGCATGAACACAGCCTTGTCGAATATTTCGGCGGAAGAATCGTCAGCCTTAAGGCGGGCGAGGTCATTTTCGACGAATATGTAGAAGGTGAGGCGCACGATGAATAATTTTACTTACTTAATCAAGCAGGGCATAAGATCGGTATGGAAAAACCGCTTCATGTCCTTTGCCAGCCTGTGCATAATGACGGTCAGCCTTATATTAGTCGGAATGTCGGCTATAGTTATGCTCGACTGCGGAATTATTCTCGACAACGTTTCGGACAAAAACGAGATCAGCGTGTACCTTAATGACGACGCAGATATAAAGCATATAGGCGAGGTACTTAAAAGCAATACCCTTACTGAAAAAACAGAATATATTTCGCCCGAGGACGGACTTAAAAAGATGATAGAGCAGTACAGCGAACAAAAGGAGCTGTTTGAAAGCTTGCCGTACAACCCAGTCCCTGCGACATATATGGTTACTATAAATGATATTGACAAGATGAGTACAGCCGTTAATCAGTTCAAGGCTATCGAAGGCGTTTATAAGGTAAATGCGCCTATGGACTTCGCAAGCTTTATCAAGGATCTGAGAACGACATTTACAATAATCGGTATAGTGCTTATTGCGGCGCTCGGTACAGTCAGTGTTATCATAATATCAAACACTACAAGACTAAGCGTTTTTGCAAGACGTAAGGAAATCGCAATTATGCGTATAGTCGGTGCGACAAATTCATTTATAAAGACACCGTTCTTTGTAGAGGGACTTTTCATCGGACTTCTTTCGGGACTGCTTTCATGGTTTGTGACAAAGCTCATATATGAGAATCTGTTCAACCTGTTTACCCAGAACCTCGGAATGTGGAACGCACTCGGAATGGGAGATATATTACAGTTTTCCGATATAGGCTGGTATGTACTTGCGGCTTGTTGCGGTGCGGGCGCACTGCTCGGTGCAATCGGTACGGTACTGAGTACAGGCAAATACCTTAAGGTATAACGGCGAAAGGAATTAAGATGAAGCTGAAAAAAATTCTGCACGCTCTGACTTCATTCGTCACAATAATTGCAATAACATCGGGTATAATCGTAACATACGCTCCCGCAGGTGCGGAAGACCTTACGGTTGACGATATAAAGAGCAGAATAGAGCAGATCAAACAGGACAACGAACAAAGACGTGATGAAATAGACCGCATTGAAGGTGATATTTCCGACAAGCAGGAGAATCTTGATAAAGCCGCTCAGCTGCTGAACGAGCAGAAGGAGCTTGTCGATTATTATTACAATCTTGTTTATTATAAAAATCAGGACATAACTGCATTACAAAGCGATATAGATGAGCTGACTGACCAGATCGCAAAGAAAAATGACGATATTGCAAAAGCCGAATCAGATATAGAAGAACTTGACAAAGAGAACAAGCAGAATCTTGAAAAGTTCGCCCAGATAGTAAGGACAATGTACACATCGGGTTCAAGCGATATGTTCGGTGTGCTTGCAGGCTCGTCTGATTTCTATGACCTCATGATAAACAGCGAGGTTGTCGGAAAGATAAGTGAGCAGAACTTGCAGTTCATGAATCAGCTTACAAGCGATATGAAAAAGCTTGATTCTGATAAAAAGCTGCTTGAAACCGATAAAAAAAATCTTGAGGACAGCAAGAAAAGCCTTGATGCCAAGATGACAGAGCTTCTCGGCGAAAAGCAGGAGCTTGACGACCTTGCTTCACAGGCGCAGAGTGCAAAGAGTACTTACGAATCCGATTATAACAAGTATTCGGCGGCGGTAAGCGAGCTTGAGGATCAGAAAAGCAACTTACAGTATCAGATAAGCGTAAGCGAGGCTGATATTGAAGCTTATGAAGAACAGATAAAAGAGCTTATCAAACAGCAGACCAATCCCGATAAGGAATATCAGGAGGGCGAATGGTACTGGCCCGTACCCGGACGCTCATACATATCCTGCGGATTCGGTTGGGACGCTGATTTCCAAAGAGTACATAAGGGCATTGACATAGGCGATGCCGGTATTTACGGCGACAATGTACTTGCTTCAAAAGCAGGCACGGTAATAGTTGCCGAAACAAGCTACATTACAGGCTACAGCTACGGAATGTACGTTGTGGTCGACCACGGCGGCGGATATACAACGACCTATGCACATCTCAGCGATGTATATGTATATGTCGGTCAGGAAGTAGCACAGGGTGATTATCTCGGCGCTGTAGGCAGTACGGGATATTCGACAGGTCCTCACCTGCACTTTGAGATAAGACTGAACGGTGAGCCTGAGAATCCGTTTAATTACGTTACTATGGTATAATCATAAACAAAAGGAACAAGGAAAGGGTGAACCCCGTATGAATAAAAAAGTATCGCTCGGCGTTACAATAAGCCTTATAGCTGTAGCGTGCGCTATCACTTTTGTACTTACAATGACGGTATCGCTCAATATGTACAATTCGATGGTAGCCGGCATACAGGAACGGGAAACCATAAACGCTAAGGTCAAGGAAATAGATACCTTTGTCCGCAGCTCGTCAATATACAAGCTTGATGAAAACCAGCTGATAACAGGAATAGCAAACGGCTATATAAGCGGAACAAGCGACAAATATGCGAAGTATTACACTGCCGACGAGTATTACAAGCTACAGCAGATAC
>CAVJKI010000039.1:0-11506 GCA_963649995.1 Sodaliphilus sp. | reverse complement strand
GTTCTGCGGTTACTGTCATGTCTGTCAAAACGACCGTCACGTTTACGGCGGATTTCATGTTTTTCAGCCTTTTAACCGCTTAATCCTGCGATTATGCTTTAAAATAAAGACGATAATTAAATAAGGCTTGAAATTTGCGGCGATTTAGTATAAAATATAATAAGTAATGCTGTAAAATCAACGTTTGCATTTTGCAAAGCGGAAAGGAAAGCAAATGGAAAAAGTAATCAACTTTTTAACAAATAAATGGTTTAAATTCGGCGTTTCGTTTTTATCAATAGCCTATCCCCTATTCTTAGGCTTTGTAGCCTGGCTTTTTATGGGCTATTATCTTGAGCCTACTCATCAGGGTGCGCTTGTTACGCTTTACATTTTTATAAATCTGATATTCTTCGGACTTATGCTGTTTACAAGAAAACAGATCATAACAAGGATAGCCGCAATGGTATCGCCGTTCTTTGCTTTTGCGATACTCCTCCTCGGCTTCGGCAACCGGTTTGCAGCAATACCCGCCATTGCGGTAAGCGTACTTATCTTCTTCCTTTGCGGAATGGGAGAAACCACAAAAATAGTACTGGGAACGATTTATCTTATCATGTATGTTGTGGGTGTCCTCGTGTATCTCACATTCAAAATGTTGTTCGGCAATATCACGCTTATGGACGTTGATCTTTCGAGAAGAAGTACAAGCTATCGCTATTCACCCGACAAGCAGTACAGGGTCGTATTATATGTCGACCCCGAAGATGACGCAAGCCGTTCGGTATCGTTCTATCTTGAAAAAACGGACAGCGATATAATCCTGCCGTTCCTTGAATGCAGAAACGCAATGGGCGGACTTCACATAATAACATCGGACTACAACAGACCTGCCGACGTTGAGTGGAAAGACAAGCATACTCTTTATGTTGACGGCAGAAAGCGTGAATTCAATTTTGACGCTGCAGCAACCGACGATACCGAAGAAAATTATTGATAAGAGAAAGGACACAAGCGGATATGAGCATAAAAAGAACAGTAAGTCTCACAGGTATAAATTCAAGCGAAATATACTCACTCAATTATCCGCAGTCAGTCCTCAAATTTGCGGACTATGATTTTTCGGGATTTATAAAGCGTTGCACAGACTACTGCAAACGCTGTCAGGCAAGCGGCGAATACCGTATCGAGGATATTATCGCACTGCGTAATTCGCTCGGTGCCTGCCACAAATATGTCGAAGCGAACATACACGGAATTTACGAAAAGGTCGTACAGGATTTATTTATTGAATATATTTGCAGGGAAAAGGGGCTTGGGATCTCATCCTTATGGAATGAGCTGATAAACTCAAAAACACCTTTTGAAAAGCTGATTTTCACAAGACTTACGGAATACCGCCATAATAAAGCGGTCAACCGCTGGGTCAGCCTTCTTCAGCTACAGGAGTATGCGAAGCGCAAGGTGGATTTTGTGTTTGGGGAAAAGGTAACGCCTGAGCAGGCTTTTGCAAAGCGTGACTACTTTGATCTTACATTCAGTGTAGCCGCAAATGAAATGGGTTATCCGTCGGAATGCTTCACTGCGGCGAAGGTTTACACAGTGGGCAGATTACCGTCCGCACCGTTCATAACAAGCAACATTTCAAAAGCCATTGCAGGCTCGGCATTGCCTGAAATTGATTACGAGGACGAACACCGTCCTTTTACCTCGCTTCATTCCGACAGTGAAGCAATGGACGTGTTTGCAAAAATAAAAAACTATATTCCCGAAAAGCCCGATTCCGTACTGAATACGATAATTACTACAATGCGTTCGCTTCCCAAGAAGGTATATGTTTCCGACAGCTTTAAGGCTGTCATAGACCTTGAAATAGACCTTCTGCTTGAAAGCGGAGGAATATTGCAAAGATGCGATCGCTGCGGCGAATATTATCTGCGTGACAAGGATTATGATTACGATTATTGCAGTAAGGCTCAGCCCGGCGGACGCACCTGCCTTGAACTCAGTACAACAACTCCGCCGAGAACGGCAGACGAAATAAGACAGCTTGAGGATATGACAAAAGAGCTGTACACATATATGTCAAAGCGCATAAACGTTGACCTTACACAGCGTGATTTTGCCGAATGGTATCAAAGCTTCATGGCGATAAAGGAGAGTATTCTCCATAACACCCTGAGCGTTTCGGAATTCCGTGAATTTGAAAAATACTCGCACGACCTCCGTTTTGCTCCGATAAAGACAGAATCGGCACAGGAAAAGCAATCCGATACCGCAGAATCCGAAAAAACAGGCGACACCGCCAAACAGCCTGAGGTAAAGCCGTTTGTGTTTGAACGTGTCGACCGCAGTGTGCTTTATGAGCAGGAAAGCCGCCGCAGAAAGCAGGAGGCTGAACGTGAGCTTTACGAGGCAATGCAGGAAAATATAAAGCCCGAACCGCAGAATATTGCGCCTGTTGAGCCTAAGCCTACGGTACACGTTGTGAAAGCCGAGGAAACGGATAAGCTTGATGTAAGTCTGTTTGAAAATCCGTTTGACAACGCATTTGAGGAAGAAATATCTGAGCTTGAAAAGGTCAATGATCATGATTTCAAGCCTCTTGACGATATATTCAGCTTCGGAAGGTCAGACGATGAGCTGCAGCAGGCTCCGCAATATGATTTTTCGGAAAAACAGACAGATGATAACAACACGGAAAAGGCAAAATCGGCTTCTGTTGATACCGGCTTTGCAGGTGAATTTGCAAAGGCAGATTACAATATAAGAAATTCCGCCACTCCTAAAAGCAATTATGCCGCAAATATGTACAGGCATACGGCTGAAACGACATCCGTAGAGGAATATCCCGAAATACAGCAGGACGGCAAGCGTCTTACTCAGGACGACTTTGATATTCTTCCGTCCTCTCCTGCCTTAACAAAGCCGTCACATGAGGAAAAACAGGCTCAGAAAGAGTCCGAACAGCCTCAGAACAGCTCTGTAGGAAAGCACACTCCTCCCGTTATAAAGCTTGACGCTCCCACCTTTGACAGCCTTACAGACGCTGATGATATACCCGGTGCAGATAAGCGCAGACGTGATAACGGCGGCACAATGGGCAGAGGCACAGCCAAACGGTTGCTTGACGGTATAATAAAGCCCACTAAGATACGCAATCCGTTTATAGACGAAAACGATGATGAATAAATACGAATTAAAGCGTATTCTGCTTGATGTCTTTTTCCCGAACCGCTGTCCCGTATGCAATAAAATCATAGGCAGAATGGATTATATCTGTGATAAGTGTGCCGACGAATTCAGTTATAACGAAAAAGAGGAAAGCCTTTGCGGCGGCAGACTGCTTAGTGTATGCCGCTACAATACAAAAACATCTCCGATAGTAATAGGTGCGAAAAAGTACCGTGACGGCAGTAAGCTGAGCTTTATGGCTTACACGATCATACAGAAAATAACCAAACAGTATGATACCCTGCCCGATATACTTGTGCCTGTGCCAAGCTATCACACCGACAATCTGAAAAAGGGCTACAGCCATACCGAAAAAATTTGCCGTGAAATTTCAGAGATCACGGGTATACCGACAGTCACAGCCGTTGCCAAAATAAGAAAAACTGCGCAACAGAAAACGCTGACCAAGGACGAGCGGCTTGTTAATCTTAAAGACAGCTTCGCTGTTACAGATAAGAACGCACTTAACGGAAAACATATTCTTATAATAGACGATGTAGCAACAACAGGTGCAACTCTTACGGAAATGTACCATACAATTGAAAACTGCGGCTGTACGGCAATCGACTTTGCCGTATTTGCAAGAACATAAAAAACCGATGCCTGTAATAAGCATCGGTTTTAATTTTATCTTTCTCCGTCGGGTCTGAACGTATGCTCCTTGAACGCTATACAGTTTCCGCCTATACGCTTTGCGATATTCTGTGAACGCATAGCCCTTTCGTATATATCGTCATAAGTGTCGACGGGCATACCCCTTGCGGCGCTGACGGTAGCGGTTATGCTGTGATAACGCTTGGCTTCGGGGAACGGTATTTTCATATCCCTTATCGCACTGCGTATTTCCTCGCTTAGCACGATAGCCTCCTTATCTGTCTTTACAGGCAGGCATACAAGAACAGTGTCGCTTTCATATCGGCAGGTAATGTCTGTCTTAGGCTTTGATATTATCTTTACGCAGTTTGCAACATTTGATAAGACCTCATCAGCCTTTTCGGTACCGTACAGTCGGTTATACTCTGCAAAGCCGTCAATATCAACGAGCAACAATGCTATGCTGTTACCTGCCCTGAGCAGCTCGGTCGCCTTTTCAATGCCGTAGGCTCTGTTATATAAATCGGTACGGCTGTCCATAACGGCAGACATCTTCATTCTCTGTCTGTCGTCCTTTATACGCTTTGAGTTTATCATTCTTGCGGTATAAAGGCTGTACATCGAGCATGAAATGAAGAAGCCGAGAAGCGCCAGTCCCCAAACGGTAAAAGGATAGTAGCCCGAAACATTGTTTATATTGCAGAGTATCGTATACCACACGGGAATTATTCCGAGGAAAACGGCTGAGGCGGCAGGCGCAAACACGGGAACGGCGGCAAAAACCATTATAGTGACCGCTGTCTGCGAAAGTCCCGACGCACCCGAAATACAACCCGTGACCTTTATACAATATGAAATAAGATAAAGTCCCCAGAAAACATAAGAATAATATGCAGGATATTTGCCGCTGAAATAAAAGCCGAACCCGACACCGCACACCGCAGTAAACAGTATAAGCACCTCTCCCGCTATCTCAGCCGCACCGCCGTCTGTAATTATATTTTCAAAAATCACCGACAGGAACGTACACAGTATCATTATCAATGCCGCAATAGGGATAATTCGGCAATTATAACGCGATATGCAGGAGGTCAGCAGACTTTTACCGCTTCTGCCCTCTATCTTCTGGGTGGAAAACTTCGCCGCCGTGCTTATAGGCAGTCTGTTTCTGATTTCATTTGCTCCGAGTGAAAACAACTCTGTAACTTTCATTATTTTTTATTCCTTTCGGGAATTATCCTCTGTAAAATCCGCCGTTTCGGTAAAATTCCTTCCGCAATGCTCACAGAAGGATGAATTACCGTTTATCTTCGCATGGCAGAACGGACATTCGTCATAGTGTTCAAGCTGAACGCTTCCGTCATCTGTTTCAAAATCATCAATTTCGGGGTGGTCTGTAAACAGGCTCTTACGCTTTCTGAAATAAATGTAGTTTATAAGCGATGCGATGCCCGAAGCTATTGCACTCACTATCATGTTTAAGACAGCACCGTCTATTGAATATGCCTCAGGATTTGCCATCATATTAAGACATCCTGACATAAGCTGTCGCAAGCCGTTGATAATCGGCCCGGAAATCAGGAAAGCAACTATCAGATTATATCCCGACACTGCGAGCGTACCCATTCTTTTGAATACAAGCACACACAGTACAAGCAGATAAACCTGCAGCTAATAATGTTCAGCACCATCGACACATAGCGGAAAAATTTAAACCATCTCAGTGGCAACGGATAATAGTCCATTCTGAGCTTTACATGATATTTTCTTAATTCACGTTCTTTCTTTTTTGCGTCTGCGTCCATTTTGTTACGTCCTTTCAGTCACTGAAAAGGCTCCTTCTGTTTTTGAAATATCTTAAATTCAGAATGAGCCATACTGCCATAAATACTACTGAGAAAATTGCGAAAAATATATTTGTTATGCTGACTTCAAAGCCTTCGACACCGCTGAACAGTGCAACTCTGAAAAGCTCGTTTGCCGAGGTGCTGACGGCGTTGACGCACGAAGTATAGATAAAGAAGAATTTAAGGAAAACGTAAGATCTGTCGGTAAGCTCCGAGAGCCTTCTGAACATGATCACACAAAGGGGAACGACCGCTGTAAGCAGTACCGCCATTACAATATTATAAGCGATAAAGCCGGGTATTGCGGCGGAGTTTGCACTTTTCTGCACATCATCGCTGAATGATGCAAATATCGATACAACGCACACTATAGCCGAGTAGCCCGACATAACAGCCTGCAATATCGTGATCACGGTCTTGAATATGCGAAACCATGTAATTGAAAGCGGACAGTCATACAGCTTCTGATTTGCATGGCGTATTCTGTCACTGCGGTTTTTGATAACGGGCTTTTTAGGCTCTTTTTTATACGAACTGTTCTTTCTCTTTGCTTTCGACATCTCTTGTCGGTTTCCTTTCATTTGGCTGAAATAATCAGATTATTTGTCCGCCTGCTCTGCCTTATCGGAATGTATGCAGGTTACATTTACAAGACACTTCCTCGGACAGACTGACACGCAGGTGCCGCATGAGGTACACTTGCTGTAGTCGATCACGGCGTGGTTATCGGCAACGACCACAGCGCCCTGCGGACACTTTTTTTCGCATATCTTACAGCCGATACAGCCGTTAGTGCAGACTGTTCTTGTGACCTTGCCCGTATCCTTTGATGAGCAACGCAGAGCCACCGTGTCGGTTTCCTTTCTGAGGAAAATAAGATGATTGGGACAGGCGGTGACGCACTTTCCACATCCGCCGCATTTAGCCGGATCAACAACGGCTACACCGTTAATAACAGCTATTGCGTCATTACCGCACACTGCCGCACAATCGCCGTAGCCTGCACAGCCGAAGCGACATTCACCCTTGCCGTTGTAGAACTTTTCAACGGCGGCGCATGATTTTGTGCCTGTAAAGGTAAATCTGTCCTTTGTCGCACCCTCACAGCCGTTGCAGCGCACATAGGCTACCTCACGGATAAATTCTCCGCCCTCAGTACCCATTATTTCGTTTATCTTCTTCATGACCTCTGCTCCGCCGGGCTTACAGAGGTTGGTCGGTGCGCCGTTATGTGCTACAGCGGCGGCATAGCCTGCACAGCCCGAATAACCGCAGCCTCCGCAATTTGCGCCGGGGAGTGCCTCGGCAATCTTTGCCTCGGTTTCGTCTGTCTTTACAGCGAGTACCTTTGACGCTATCAGCAGTAATATACCCGAAAGTGCGCCGAAGCCGAGAAATATAAGTATAGGTAAAATATATTCTTTCATCGTCTTTCCTTTCGCTTAGCCGCCGAAAATTCCGTCTACAACACCGCCGAAGCCTATGAATGCAAGCGATACTATTGAAGCCGCCATAAGGGTTATGGGTGCTCCCTTTAAAGCTTTGGGTATATCACAGCGTTCAAGTCTTGAGCGTACACCTGAGAATATTATCATTGCTATCATAAAGCCGAGACCTGCGCCGAAGGAGTTCACAACGCTCTCTAAAAGGTCGTAGTCTTTGGTGAGGTTGAGCAGTGTAACACCGAGTACGGCACAGTTTGTGGTGATAAGCGGAAGATATACGCCGAGCGATTTGTACAGCGGCGGCATATATTTTTTCAGCACCATTTCAACGAGCTGAACGAATACGGCAATTACAAGGATAAACGCTATCGTGTTCATGTATTCTATTCCGAGCGGAACTAGTATGCCGTAATAGATAGGATAGGTAACAAGGCTTGCACAGACCATTACGAATGTAACCGCCGCACCCATGCCTATTGAGCTGTCGAGCTTCTTCGATACGCCGAGGAACGGGCAGATACCGAGAAACTTTGATAATACAAAGTTTTCGGTCAGAATACCTGTCAGCAGTATTATCATCAGATTCTTTGCGATTTCCATTACTGCTCACCTCCGTTACTCTTTGCCTTGTCGCAGGCACCGGGGCAGCCCTCTGCATTGGGGCAGTTGTGGCAACCGATCTCACGGGGCTTTTTCTTCATAATGCGGTTTACTACTGCTATAACAACACCGAGTACGAAAAATCCGCCGGCAGGAAGAATGAACAGCGTCATAGGCTCCATAAATTCGGGCATTATCGTAATACCAAACCACTGTCCTGAGCCGAATATCTCACGGACAGAGCCTACAAGCACAAGCGTAAGTGTAAAGCCCAGTCCCATTCCCAGTCCGTCCATTATCGAGGGAATGACTTTGTTTTTAGATGCGAACATTTCCGCTCTGCCGAGAATGATACAGTTAACGGTGATAAGGCTCAGATACATACCGAGACTTAAATAGATGTCGGGGGCGAACGCCTGTAACATAAGGCTTACAAACGTTACGAAGCCTGCTACTATGACTATGTATGCAGGAAGTCTTACCGTATCGGGTATCACCTTTTTAAGCAGTGAAATTGCTATATTTGAACATACAAGTACAAACGTTGTGGAAAGTCCCATTCCGACACCGTTTGCCGCCATTGTGGTAATGGCGAGTGTGGGACACATACCGAGCAGCATTACCATGTTCGGATTTTCTTTGATAAGTCCTTTGGTAAATTCTTTCCAATTACTCATTCGGCTGTACCTCCTTATCCATTACCGAGTATGCCTTAACGGCAAGGTTTACGGCTTTTGCCATACCCTTTGAGGAAAGCGTAGAGCCTGTAAGTCCCTGTACCTCGTTCTCGTTTTTCGGCTCTGATTTGACTATCGAAATATCCGACTTTACGCCGTAAAATCTCTGCAAGAATGTATCGTCGTTTATCTTTGAGCCAAGGCCGGGAGTTTCGCCGAGTGCGATAATGCTTATTCCGCTTACAGCGCCGTTTTCATCTATCGCAATTACTGCGTCGATACCGTCTGCGGAATAGCCGTCAACTACTGTTTCAAAAAGGAACGTGCCTTTTGTCTTGTTCTTTACTATCTTTGAGATACTGTCAAATTCCTCGCCGTCAAGCTTTGCCGCCGCTTTATCGGTGATAAGCGCATATTCGCCCTCTCCGTCTGCGGCTATACAGCCTGCTTTAAGGTCATCGGTAAGTACGCCCGACGTATCTACATAGGTGAGATTATATGTAACTATCAGCAATGCACAGATAAGAGTGCAGATAACCGACAGTACAAGCACGGGCTTGATTTTTTTCAGTACGTTCATTTCTTACCGCCTTTCTGCTCACTTACCGCACCGAATGCTTTCGGTACTGTGAAGCGGTCGATCAGCGGAGAGAGGATATTCATAAGCAGTATCGAGTACGATACGCCCTCAGGCATACTGCCGAAGCATCGTATAAGCATGGTCACAAGTCCGCAGCCGACACCGAATATTATTCTGCCCTTTGCGGTGATAGGAGTTGTAGCGTAGTCGGTAGCCATGAATATTGCGCCGAGCAGAAGTCCGCCCGAAAGAACAGAGACTAATGCGCCCTCAAGGCTTCCCGTTGAGAATATCGAAAGCACGAACACCGTGCCGATAAAGCACAGCGGAGTTACGGGTGATATAACACGGATCGCAGCCAAGAAAATTCCGCCGATAAGAAGTGCCAGCGCACAGGTTTCACCGATACAGCCGCCTGTTGTTCCGAGGAATAAGTCGGAAAGTGAAGCAGGAGTTTCACTTACAAGAGGTGTAGAGGTTGTAACAATCTCACCTGCGTTGCGGTAGTAGAACGGCTCTGCCCATGTCGTCATGTAGGACGTAAACGACAGCATAAGCACTATTCTGCCCGTTATCGCAGGGTTTGCAAAGTTCTGACCGATACCGCCGAAGAACTGCTTTACTATTACTATTGCCACAAAGCAACCGATTATCGCCATATAGAACGGCAGTGTTACGGGCAGGTTGAACGCAAGGAGCATACCTGTTACCACAGCGGATAAATCGCTTATCGTATTGCTTCTTTTCATTATCTTTCTGCAAGCCCACTCGAAGATCACGCAGGACGTACAGCATATTACTACCATTATGAGCGCTCTAAGACCGAAGATCCACACAGACGCAAACAGGGCGGGGAGCAGTGCTATAATAACGCTCAGCATAATTTTCTGAGTCGTAACGCCCGACTTTATGTGCGGTGACGGCTCTATTATAAGTTTAGACATATTATACCCTACTTTCCTTTCCTTGTTGACTGCTCACGCAGAAATGCCTTTGCAAGCTGATTCTTCTCCGCAAGGTTACGCTTTGCAGGACAGACGTAGCTGCAAGCACCGCAGTTGACGCAGAGGTTTACTTTCAGCTTTTCAAGTCTGTCGGCATCTCTCATGTCAAATGCGTGTTCAAGCTCTGTCGGCAGAAGATTCATACTGCACGCTTTTACACACTTACCGCAACGTATGCAGGCTGACGGCTCATACACGGGGATGTCTGCGAACATAAGCACGGCGTTGTTGGTTTTGGAAAGCGGATAATCGGGATCGAATGCACACGCACCCATCATAGGTCCGCCGAGTATTATTCTGTCGGGCTTGTCGGAAAGCTCGGCATAATACACTATCTCGCCTATCGACATTCCGACAGGAACAATGAAGTTTGACGGCTTCTTTACGATATTGCCGTCAACGGTAATTCTTCTTTTTACAAGCGGCATACCTGTTTTTATGTACTGTGCGATAAATGCCGCTGTTGACGAATTGACAACTATACAGCCGCTTGCGAGAGGCAGAGTACCCTCTTTTACAATACGTCCCGTTGTGCTGAAAATCAGAGTTTTCTCTGCACCCTGAGGATAGCTTGACTTAAGAGATTTTACCGTGATGTTGTAGTACTTCTCACAGAGCTTTGTCATCTTTTCGATAGCTTTGGGCTTGTTCTTTTCGATGCCGATAATGCAATTCGGTATTCCGAGATATTTCAGCATAAGGAGAACGCCGTCAAGAACGTCCTCGCCCTCCTCCATAAAGCAACGATAGTCGGAGGTTATGTAAGGCTCGCACTCCGCACCGTTTATTATAAGATAGTCGGGCTGTTTTTCCTTAGGGTCAAAGCCCAGCTTCAGCGATGTGGGAAAGCCTGCACCGCCAAGACCTATGGAGCCGCTGTTTCGTACCGCCTGTAAAAACTGCTCCCTGTTTCCTACAGTAGGAGGACAGACGCTGTCGCTGACTTCTTCCAGTCCGTCATTTTCTATGACTACCGACTGCATATTTCTGCCCGATATGTGCAGGACATCGGTTATTGCCGTTACGGTTCCCGATATACTGCTGTGTACGGGAGCGGACATTGCCGCCTCACTGCTGCCTATCACATCGCCGATCTTCACCTTGTCGCCGACCTTTACTGTCGGGGTACAGGGTGCGCCGAGGTGCTGAGCCATGCTTATCACTACCTTGTCGGGCAGTGGGAGCGTTACTGTTTCACTCTCGGCGGAATGCTTGAAGTGCGGCAGCTTTACCTGATGTAAAAGCATAAATTATACCCTCCGGATTCATTCCCGTTAATCAAATTATATTTAATTTTATTTTACACTAATTAATGCGTGTAGTCAAGAAAAAAATGCGTATTGTGCGGGTTATTGAAACCTATGCTTTTGTAATAGTTCGTTTTTTAAATAAACAGCTATAGTAGAAATTTGAAGTGCTTATTTTCTATTTCCAACCCCAAGCCCCTTCCCCCAGGGAAGGACTGTGTATGCCCAAAGGCTCTACATCGTGCAGAGCCTTTGGGCATACACGCCCGGCATCCGTGCCGGGGCTGAGTGTGGGGCTG
>CAVJKI010000038.1:0-11979 GCA_963649995.1 Sodaliphilus sp. | reverse complement strand
TAATTCGCTTATCAAAGAAGAACACCTTTCGGACAGAAAGTGCAACAGGCTTTGTGAGATGTTCGGTAAAAGCGGCGAGGTTAAGAACGGCGTTATAATCCACTCTGACTTGTTGCTTGATTATCTTAAAAGTAACTATCCCGAGCTGTATTTTGTATCATCTACAACGAAAGTGCTGGCGGATTTCGGACAATTTGAAGATGAACTGAACCGTGAAGATTTCCACTTTGTCGTGCCCGATTTCAGACTTAACAAGGCTTTTGACAAGCTCGGCGCACTGACCGGAAAACAGAAAAGCAAGGTCGAATTTCTGTGCAACGAATGTTGTTATTTCGGCTGTAATGACAGGAAAAGCTGTTATGAGAATGTCAGCCGTAAAAGTCTTGGCGAGAACTGTACGGATTTTATATGCCGTTCTCCCGGCGGAAACGAGGGCTACAGATTTTCAAAAGCTATGGAAAATCCTGCGTTCATCGGGATCGACGATATTAAGAATATCTATCTGCCTATGGGATTCAGACATTTCAAGCTTGAGGGCAGGGGACTCGGCAGTGCGGTCGTACTGGAGTTTTTGCTGTACTATATGACAAAACCCGAATACTGGCTTAAGGTCAGGGAGGAAATTTACCTTGACAGTATGCTGGATTTGTTCTGATAAAAATTTTTATGGAGATACGATATGAGCGAGAAAGAAAAAATCAATAATCATCTTAAGTTAAGTGATATGAGCGACATTTGCGATAAGGTTCAAAATTGGCTTAATAACAGGTACGGAGAAGAACAGGGCAAGGAGATATGGAAAAAGGTATGCACGCAGTATGACGAGTATATGAAAGACTTTCCCGATTACGGCGGTAAAAAGAACGCACACGCTTTGGCAATTTACGGCGCTGTTATCATATTTTCGCTTTATCCGCTTTTGCCAGATAATCCGCCCGTTGAGCAGTTACAGGAGATGGTGACCGATATATTTATGGCTGGCTTTGTGAAGCTCGGCAAGATATTCAACCTCAACAGAAAAGCGGATATGAGGCTTATAAACACGGTGTTCACAACAGTCGGAAATAAGGACCGTAAGCAGATAAAGCAGTACCCTGATACTTTCTGCAATGTGGCTGAGCCTTATGACAAGGAAAACCGTGCCGCAAGGTACAGCTTTACGCAGTGTCCTAATGCGGAGTTTGCAAAAAAGTATGATCTGCTTCATGTGCTTCCGCTTTTCTGCAATTCGGATTACCGTGGTATAAGCCTTATCCACGGCACGCTGATAAGAAAGGGTACTTGCGGAAATTCGGACAGGTGTGATTATTGCGTTGTAGGCTCAGAAAGTCCTTTGGCGAAAAAGTATGAAATTGTTAAGGACGATAAGGGATTTTTAGTCAGCAGGGAGAAGAAAAATAATAAATAATATACGAGGTAAAAATATGCTGTACATAATGCGCCACGGCAAAACAGAGTGGAATAAAAAACACAAGCTACAGGGCAGAACGGATATTCCGCTGTGCGAAGAAGGAATAGTAATGGCTGAGAGGGCAAGGGAAGAATATAAGGACGTGCATTTTGATATTTGCTACTGCTCGCCGCTTATCCGTGCAAGAAAGACCGCAGAAATCATACTCAGCGGCAGAAATGTACCCATAATATCGGACAACAGATTAATGGAAATGAGCTTCGGAGAATACGAGGGAATAGAGAACAGCTTTGAAATTCCCGACTGTCCGATAAACTTACTGTTTTTCCACCCCGAACAGTATACAAGCTCAATAGGCGGGGCGGAAACATTTGACGAGCTGTTCGGCAGAACGGGCGAATTTCTTGACGAGGAGGTTTATCCGAAGCTCAGGGACGGTAAGGATATTCTTATTGTCGGACACGGTGCTATGAATGCGAGCATTGTGTGTCGGGTCAAAAACATACCCGTGGCTGAATTTTGGAGTGCGGGGCTTGACCAGTGCAAGCTTAAGAAGCTTCTTTAAGAAAATGTCAGAAAGGCGGACGCTTTGACGTTTATAGGAATGACCGTGAGGCGGTTTTTCGGGCTTTGGCGAACAGCGGCTTAATTGAGGAGAAATTATGAGTAAATACAATTCGTTGTGGGAATATATCAAAAACGGCGGAGAATGTGAGGTTATGCTCACATTTGAAGAAATTGAGAAAATCTGCGGAGTACCTATTGACCATTCATTCCTGACATATAAAAAAGAGCTTGTCGGTTACGGGTATGAGGTAAAGAAAATATCGATGAAGAATAAGACGGTGCTGTTTAGCAAGGAATAAAAGCGTTGTCATCATACGGAGGTTCTGAAAAAGGCTTTCCGCATGACGCCGGAGTAAAAATGCGTTTTAACAGCCTGCGGCTTTCTTTCATAAACTGACATTAAACTCAGAGTATGAAGGGGAGGTGCTGATTTGAGAAGCATAGCTCAGCTGGAAAGCGGTGAAAATTGCAGGGTGGAAAGGCTGTCACTTGCAGGAGATATGCGCAGGCGGCTGATGGATCTGGGATTTACCGAGGGCGCTGAGGTTACCTGTGTGTTGTGCGGTAGCGGAATAAAGGCGTATCTTGTAAGGGGAGCGGTTATTGCGCTCAGGAATGAGGACGGGGATAATGTGCAGATAAGTGAAATAAATTTCTAAAAAAATTTCGCAAACTTGTAGACAAACGGTCAAAAATATAGTATAATAAAATGACTATGGAAATAGGCGAAGATGTGTGATACAGATATTGGCACATCTCTCGTAAAATGGAATCTTTTATCTGCCGGGAGCGGATAACAAATCAAAGCCGTGTTTTTCATCGTCAAAGGAGAAAAACACGGCTTTTGTGCAAAAATGAGAGGTGCTTTAATGACAATTCTACTGAAAAACGGTCATGTTGTTGATTATGTGAACAGTTTTGAGGGCAAGACGGACATACTTATAAAGTACGGCTTTATCCGTGCGCTCGGCGATAACCTTAAAAGTGATGATAAGAATACAAAAATCATCGACTGCAACGGACTTACCGTTATACCCGGTATATGCGATATGCACGTTCATTTGAGAGATCCCGGACAGACATATAAGGAGGACATATTCACGGGCTGTGAAGCGGCTGTTGCGGGCGGTGTAACGGCGCTCGCTTGTATGCCCAACACAAAGCCTCCCGTTGACAACAAGGAAACGGTAAAATACATTCTCGACAAGGCAAAGAAAGCAAAGGCAAAGGTTTATCCCGTCGGTTGTATCACTAAGGGTATGCAGGGCAAGGAGCTGTGCGACTATGACGAGCTGAAAGCGGCAGGCTGTGTTGCGGTAAGCGACGACGGCAGACCTGTTGAATCGGCGAACATGATGGCGCAGGCTATGGTAAAGGCTCATTATGCAGGTCTTAAGGTTATCTCGCACTGCGAGGACCTTGAGATAATTAACGGCGGTATAATCAATAAGGGAAAGATCTCTCAGCAGCTCGGCGTAAAGGGCATGAGCAGACTGAGTGAGGATATAATCACGGCAAGAGAGCTTGCAATAGCTCAGGACACACAGATGCCGATACACATTGCTCATGTTTCGACGAAGGGCAGTGTAAACACGATAAGAGGAAACACTCATATCGGCGTAATGTGTACCTGTGAAACAGCTCCTCATTACTTCATGATGACAGACGAAAAGCTGTTATCAAGAGATGCGGACTACAGAATGAATCCTCCGCTACGTGAGGAGGACGATGTTATGGCTATCACAGCCGCTGTAATAGACGGCACTATCGACTGCATAGTTACCGACCATGCTCCGCACAGCGCAGAGGAAAAGGCAGACTTTGAAAAAGCGCCCAACGGTGTTGTAGGTATGGAAACCTCACTTGCCGCAACGCTGACAGGACTTTATCACACGGGCGCTGTAAGCCTTATGCACATAGTAAGACTTATGTGCGTCAACCCCAGAAAGATACTCGGCATAGAGGGCGGCTCGCTCGGCATAGGCGACATTGCCGATATTGCGATATTTGACGCAGACGAAAGCTGGACGGTCGATCCTGCAAAGCTCCACTCCAAGTCAAAGAACACCTGCTTCAAGGGTATGACCTTAAAGGGCAGGGTAAAGTACACACTGGTAAACGGAAAAATAGTATACGAGGACAAGTAAGCTCCGATATACTTGAAATAAATACAAAAGGATGGATACGAAAATGTCAATGGATAATCTTCTTCGTGCAATCTGCGACAAGCAGAACCCTACAGTTGCAGGTCTTGACCCCAAGCTTGACTATGTACCTCAGTACATAAAGGACAAGGCTTTCAACAAGTACGGCGAAACACTCAAAGGTGCGGCAAAGGCAATACTTGAATTCAACAAGTGCCTTATTGACGCTCTCCACGAGGTAGTTCCGGCAGTAAAGCCCCAGGCGGCATATTACGAAATGTACGGCACAGCAGGAATCAAGACACTGTACAAGACTCAGGAATACGCAAGAAGCAGAGGTATGTACGTTATCACAGACGGTAAGCGTAACGATATAGGTACAACAATGGAAGCGTATGCTACCGCACATCTCGGCAAGGTAAAGGTAGGAAACGAAGAATATGAGCCTTTCCTCGGCGACGCTCTGACAGTAAACGGATACCTCGGAAGTGACGGTATCAATCCGCTTATCAAGGTATGCAAGGAAAACGACAAGGGCATTTTCGTACTGGTAAAGACATCAAACCCCTCAAGCGGAGAGCTTCAGGATCTTCTGATAGACGGCGTTCCCGTATATGAGAGAATGGGCAATATGTGTGAAAAGTGGGGAGAGCAGCTCCCCGGCGAGTACGGTTATTCGGGCGTCGGCGCAGTAGTAGGTGCAACATATCCCGAACAGATCGCCGAGCTTCGTAAAAAGCTCCCCCACACATTCTTCCTTATCCCGGGTTACGGCGCACAGGGCGCAACGGCTAAGGATATAGCCGCCGCTTTCGACGAAAACGGTCTGGGCGGTATTGTAAACAGTTCAAGAGGAATAATGACAGCATATAAAAAGGAAGGCTGTGACGAGCATGATTTCGCAGGTGCGGCATTCAGAGAAGCACTGCGTATGAGAGATGAGATAATGGGCTTTGTCGGAAAGATACAGCTCCCTTAAGTGATAGAACAAAAAAGAAAATATATGAAAGGAACGAATTAAATGGACTTAAAAGCTAACAAAGCAAAGACCGCATATCTGATACTTGCTGACGGAACGGTGTTCACGGGCAAGAGCTTCGGCTGTGAGGGCGAGGTCGTGGGCGAGATAGTTTTCACAACCGCTATGACAGGCTATGAAGAAACGCTGACAGACCCCAGCTACTGCGGACAGATCGTAACGCAGACATTCCCTCTTATCGGTAACTACGGCGTAAACGATGAGGACTACGAATCAAAGACGAGCGTGGTAAGCGGTTATATCGTGCGTGAATACTGCGAGGTACCGTCAAACTTCCGTTGTGAGGGCGACATAGACAGCTTCTTAAAGCAGCACAACATCATCGGATTGTTCGGCATAGATACAAGAAAGCTTACAAGAATAATCCGTGAAACAGGCGTTATGAACGGCATGATCACAACAAGCGAGCCGACAGACGAGTTCAAGGCGCAGGCTCTTAAAAAGATAAGAGCTTATGTTGTAGGTCCTGTTGTACCTAAGGTAAGCGTAAAACAGCCTGAGGAATTCAAGGCTGAAAACGGCAAGTATAAGGTAGCACTCATGGACTACGGATATAAGTTCAACATAAGACGTGAGCTTGTAAAGCGTGGCTGTGACGTTACCGTATTCCCTTATGATACAAGCGCAGAGGAAATACTGAAATTCGCTCCCGACGGCATTATGCTTTCAAACGGACCGGGCGATCCGCAGGACAACACGGTATCGATAAATACACTGAAAGAGCTTATACCTCATCAGATACCCACATTCGGTATCTGCCTCGGTCATCAGCTCCTGGCACTTGCAAACGGTGCTGCCACAGTCAAGCTGAAATACGGTCACAGAGGCGGAAACCAGCCTGTAACCGATGTTACTATCGACAGAACATTCATTACATCGCAGAACCACGGTTATGCAGTTGTAAGCGACAGCCTTCCTGCAAGCGCAGGTAAGGTAAGCCATATCAACGGCAACGACAAGACCTGCGAGGGCGTTATGTACACAAATGCACCTGCATTCACGGTACAGTTCCACCCCGAGGCTTGCGGCGGTCCGCACGATACAGCTTATCTGTTCGATAAATTTATCAGTCTGATGGAGGAGAATAAGAAATGCCGTTAAGAAGTGATATAAAGAAAGTTCTTGTTATAGGTTCAGGTCCTATCGTAATCGGACAGGCGGCTGAATTTGACTATGCCGGCACACAGGCTTGCCGTGCGCTGAAAGCAGAGGGACTTGAGGTCGTACTGATAAACTCAAACCCCGCTACCATCATGACGGACAAGCACATGGCGGACAAGATCTATATCGAGCCGCTGACGCTTGATGTAGTAAAGAAGATAATAAAGATAGAAAAGCCCGACAGCATACTTTCAACTCTCGGAGGTCAGACAGGTCTGACGCTTTCAATGCAGCTTGCAGAAGAAGGCTTCCTTGCCGAGAACGGCGTAAAGCTGCTCGGCGCAAATCCCGAAACCATTCACAAGGCAGAGGACAGACAGGCGTTCAAGGATACTATGGAAGCTATCGGCGAGCCTTGTATTCCCTCAAAGGTCGTTGAAACCGTTGAGGACGCTCTCGACTTTGCGGAGGTTATCCACTATCCCGTAATTGTACGTCCTGCATTCACGCTCGGCGGTACGGGCGGCGGTATCGCATACAACAAGGACGAATTACACGAGATCGCAACAAACGGTCTGCGCCTTTCGCCTATCACACAGATACTTGTTGAAAAGTGCATTTCAGGTTGGAAAGAGATCGAGTTTGAGGTTATCCGTGACGCAAAGGGCAACGTTATAACAGTCTGCTCAATGGAAAACTTCGACCCTGTCGGCGTTCATACGGGTGACAGTATCGTTATTGCTCCTGCTGTTACACTTGCCGATAAGGAATACCAGATGCTGAGAACAGCGGCGCTGAACATTATCCAGGCGCTCAAGGTCGAGGGCGGCTGTAACTGTCAGTTTGCACTTAAGCCCGACAGCTTTGAATATTCGGTAATTGAGGTTAACCCCAGAGTTTCACGTTCATCTGCGCTTGCATCAAAGGCTACAGGTTATCCTATAGCAAAGGTTGCAACAAAGATCGCAATAGGCTATTCGCTTGACGAAATTGTAAACCAGGTAACAGGCAAGACATACGCCTGCTTTGAGCCTGCGCTCGACTATGTAGTAGTAAAGTTCCCAAAGTGGCCGTTTGATAAGTTTGTATACGCAAAGAAAACGCTCGGTACACAGATGAAGGCTACCGGCGAGATAATGGCTATCGGCACAAGCTTTGAAGAAGCTATGATGAAGGCTGTACGTTCGATCGAGCTTGGTATGGATACAATGCGTAAGAAGGCTTTCAAGAAGCTGACAGACGAAGAAGTAAGAGCAAAGCTTCATGATGTCGATGTTGACCGTTCTTTCTGCGTATTTGAGGCGCTGAGAAGGGGCTTTGACGTACAGGAGATATGCGATATAACCACTATCGACAAGTGGTTTATATCAAAGCTCAAAAACCTTGCAGAGCTTGAGCTGTGGCTTGAGGACGGCGAGCTTACACAGGAAAAATATGACCTTGCAAAGAAGTACAGCTATCTTGATAAGACTATCGAAAAGCTGTCGGGTCAGAAGCTTGCGGATAAGGGCATAAAGACACGCCATGCCGTATACAAGATGGTTGATACCTGCGCTGCTGAGTTTTCCGCAGAAACTCCGTACTTCTACAGCACTTATGATGAAGAAAACGAGGCCGCTGAGTTTATCGAACAGCACCCGACAGATAAGAAAAAGATAATAGTTTTCGGCTCAGGTCCTATCAGAATTGGTCAGGGTATCGAGTTCGACTACTGCTCGGTACACTGCGTATGGGCACTCAAGGAAATGGGTTATGAGGCTATAATCTGCAACAACAACCCCGAAACGGTTTCAACCGACTTTGATACAGGCGACAGACTTTATTTTGATCCGTTGACATTTGAAGACGTCGATTCGCTTATCGCTACAGAAAAGCCTTACGGCGTTGTAGTTCAGTTCGGCGGTCAGACGGCTATCAAGCTTACAAAGCACTTACAGGAGAGTGGCGTCAGAATACTCGGTACATCTGCTGAAAGCATTGATGACGCAGAGGACAGAGAAAAGTTCGACGAGCTGCTTGAAAAGTGCGAGATACCCCGTCCTAAGGGACACACGGTATTCACGACCGAAGAAGCACTCAAAGCGGCAAACGACCTCGGTTATCCCGTTCTGCTCCGTCCGTCATACGTTCTCGGCGGTCAGAATATGATCATTGCTCACTGCGACAGCGACGTTACTGAATATATGACGATCATCACGGCTACAGAGCTTGAAAACCCTGTGCTGATAGATAAGTACCTTATGGGTACAGAGGTTGAGGTTGACGCTATCTGCGACGGTACGGACTTCCTTATCCCCGGTATCATGGAGCATATCGAGCGTGCCGGCGTACACTCAGGCGACAGTATCTCGGTATATCCTGCTCAGACGCTGTCGGACAAGATAAAGAGTACAATAGTAACATACACGGAGCGTCTTGCAAAGGCACTGAACGTAATCGGTCTTGTAAATATCCAGTACGTTGTATATAACAACGAGGTTTACGTTATTGAGGTAAACCCCAGATCTTCAAGAACAGTTCCTTATATCAGTAAGGTAACAGGCGTTCAGATGGTTGATATAGCGACTAAGATCATGCTCGGCGAAACTCTTAAGGAGCAGGGCTATCACAGCGGACTTTACCCCGTTGGCGACTATGTTGCCGTTAAGGTTCCCGTATTCAGCTTTGAAAAGCTCCATGACGTTGATACACAGCTCGGTCCTGAAATGAAGTCAACAGGCGAGGCACTCGGTATAGCAAAAACCTTTGAGGAGGCTCTTTACAAGGGACTTATTGCGGCAGGCTTCAAGATATTCAAGAAGGGCGGCGTAATGTTCACCGTAAAGAATGCGGACAAGCCCGAAATTATTCCGCTGGCAGAGAAGTTTGAAAAGCTCGGCTTTGAGCTGTATGCTACAAGCGGTACTGCATCAATGCTGAACAGAAACATGATAGCTACAAACTTCACCTACCGTATACACGAGGACAAGGAGCCGAACGTAATCAGCCTGCTTGAAAGCGGCAAGATAAACTACGTTATCTCAACATCGGAAACAGGCAGAAAGCCTGCTCTTGACAGCGTTAAGATAAGACGTAAGTCGGTTGAGCGTTCTATAGCTTGTCTGACATCGGTTGATACTGCAAACGCTCTTGTAAAGTGTATTGCTATGGATAAGACTGTAGACGATCTCGAAATGGTAGATATAACAAAGATTTAATGAGGTGCGATATTGAGAACAGGCGAATATAAAGTAAAATTCAATTACACGATATTGAGGGGATTTATAGACGCTTTCGGTTTGGTAATGGCGGTGTTGCTGTACCAGACTACATACGCATACTATTATCAGATGGCGCATCCGACGATGGTGCTGAACAACGTATATCCCAACGGTATACCGCTTTATATGTGGATATGCGGAGGTATAGTGCCGTTTGCCGCACTTGCCGCATTTGTGTTCTCGGTAATATATATGTTCATTCCGCATAAGTCGAGGACGCTGACTATTACGGCTGACAATGCACAGAAGTATTATGACAACCTGATGATAACGAACGGCTTGCTCAGAATACTTGTGCTTATGGCACTGTGGGATTATACATATATCACTCAGAGCAACCTTATGGGAGCGATGGAGTCATGGTTCAGTCTTCAGACGGTGCTTGACGTTATAGTCGGAGCATTGGTCGTTTACTTCATGTACGGCAGACTTAAAGCTATAGCAAAGCCTGCCGATAAGAAGAAAAAGAATGAGATAAAGCCGAAGCAGGACGACAAGGATGACGATACACCGCTTGCAAAGGTGAAAATAGTCAAGGATGACGATACAATAATGCGCAGTTAATTATGCAGCAAGGCAACATGATATTATAACGTGTTGCCTTGATTTTTACACAGCGGGAAAACCGCAGGAAAGGAAAATATATGAGCTTTTTTTGTAATTCATATCCGATAGTTGATAAAAAAGCGCTCGGCGAGGGTATATATTCATACACGCTGAAATGCCCCGAAGTGGCTGAAAACGCACATATCGGACAGTTTATTCAGATAAAGGCTGAGGGTTATATGCTCCGCAGACCTATCTCTATATGCTCTGTTGACAAGGAAAACGGCACTATGCGCCTTGTATTTGAAGTAAGGGGCAAGGGTACGGATAAGATTTCCGAGCTTAACAAGGGCGATCTGATGGACGTTATCGCTCCGCTCGGCAACGGCTTTACCGTTCCTGCTAAGAAAGACGGCAGAGTAATAGTAGTCGGCGGCGGTATAGGCACGCCTCCTCTGCTCGATATTGCAAAGCTGTACGGCGGCAAGTGTACCGCTATCCTCGGTTTCAGAAGCTTTGACAAGATAATCCTTGACAAGGACTATGCAAAAACAGGCGCAAATGTTATCGTCTGCACCGACGACGGCAGTACGGGAGTACACGGCACGGTTGCACAGCCGCTTGCCGATGAGCTGGCAAAGGGTGACGTTGCGGCAGTATATGCCTGTGGTCCTACGCCTATGCTTAAGGCTGTTGTTGCGGCGGCAAAGCAGGCGGGTGTATACTCGGAGGTTTCTCTCGAACAGCGTATGGGCTGCGGCGTCGGTGCGTGCGTTGTATGTGCCTGCACGGTTATCCGTGACGGAGAAGAAAAGGTTGTAAGAGTATGCAAGGACGGTCCTGTATTCAGCGGTGAGGAGGTAGTATTATGAGTTTCAAGCCCGATATTTCAGTAGATGTATGCGGTAAGCATTTCAAGAATCCCGTAATAGCCGCTTCCGGTGCATATGGCTTCGGCGAGGATTACACTGACCTTTATCCGCTGTCAGCGCTCGGCGGCATTTCCTGCAAGGGTACGACCTTGAACAAAAAGGACGGCAATATTCCTCCGAGAATTGCGGAAACTCCGAGCGGAATATTGAATTCTGTAGGTTTGCAGAATCCCGGTGTTGATAAGTTTATAAATTACTATCTGCCCAGACTCAGAACGCAGGATACTGTAGTTATAGCAAACATCGCAGGCGCTGTAATAGATGATTATATTGCTGTTGCAGAGAAGCTTGACGCTACCGATGTTGATATGATAGAGCTTAACATTTCCTGCCCTAACGTAAAGCAGGGCGGCGCTACATGGGGCGTTACCTGTGAGGGTGCGGCAAGCGTTACAAGAGCAGTAAGAAAGGCTACAAATAAGCCCGTTATCGTAAAGCTTACTCCCAATGTAACAAACATTACCGAGATCGCAAAGGCGGTCGAGGCTGAGGGCGCAGACAGCGTTTCGCTGATAAACACACTTCTCGGTATGAGAATTGATATAAGAACAAGACGTCCTATCCTGCACAACAATGTAGGCGGACTTTCAGGTCCTGCTGTATTCCCTGTTGCCGTACGAATGGTATGGCAGGTATCAAATGCGGTCAAGATCCCCGTAATCGGTATGGGCGGCATCGCAACAGCAGAAGATGCTATCGAGATGATGATGGCAGGTGCTTCCGCTGTACAGATGGGTACGGCTATCTTTAACGATCCGTATGCACCGATAAAGGTATGCGAGGGTATGGAAAAGTTCCTTGCCGAGCAGAAGATAGAGAAGATAAGCGATATTGTAGGCACGGTAAAGCCGTGGTGAGTTTGAGTTGACACCGACTTAATTTTATGTTATAACAACCTCGGACAAAAATCCGCCGTCAGCGGATTTTGCCATGCAAAAGCATGGCTTGCGGCACACCGCTTGTCTGAGAACGTTGAAAC